>JAYVEJ010000154.1:0-2170 GCA_043748885.1 Luteolibacter sp.
AGGACGCACTCGATGCTGCGCACGGCCACGAACACGCCGCAGACGGCGGCGAACTAACAGCGGAGAAAAAAGCGGAAATCGCTGCCGCGAAAAATGGTGTGAGTGCTCCTGCATCTGGAGGAGGTAGCAAGCTATGGATGTATGTTAGCGGCGTGCTGTGCCTGCTGCTGTTAGCCAGCTTGTTTCACAGACGCCAATCGCAGGAGGTTCAGTCATGACTCTCCAAACCGCGCAGAATGGCCTCGACGTTCGTTCGCAGGGCCGGGATTCGTGTCTGAAGCACTCTCCACAAGATATCCCATTCCACATCGAAATAGTCGTGAACCAGAATGTGTCGCATACCGATGACGGCGCGCCATGGCACTGCATGATGAGCATTTCTAAATCCTGCGCTCAGCTTGTAAGTGGCCTCGCCAACGATTTACACCTGCGAGCGGAAGAACCAACGGAGCACCTCGTCCTGAAGAAACCGCGCGTGATCTTGCCACGGATGACGTTGGATTGCATCAATTGCCTCAATGATGTCGCGGAGCCTTTGCTCGTCGCTGCGGGGAGATTTCATACGGCCACCGCATCCCGTAAGACGTTTTCCCTGAAATGCGGGCGCATGTCCTTGTGCTCGGAAATCACATCTACCGTGCAGCCTAGAAGATCCCGCAGATCCATGAGCAGCTCACCCATTTCGAAGAGACTGCTGCCTTCCTCCATCTTCACCAGCACATCCACATCGCTCGCCTCATCATCTTCACCTCGCGCCACGGAGCCGAAAATCCGCACGTCCGTCGCGCCATGTTTCGCCGCCAGGGCGAGGATGGCTTCCCGGTGTTTCGCGACTAATTCCCGTTTCTTCACAAGCCTTTCCTAAACTCATTAGCCCTGATGCTCAATCTAATGATTCATCGCTCGCCGATCCATTTTGAGTCACTTCCATGGATTATGAAAACGTGCGCCGCTTCCTTTGAAATCAACAACGTTTCGCGTCACCACCGTCAGGCCGTGTTCCAACGCGGTAGCGGCGAGCAGCGAATCATGGATAGGCAGTTGAGCCCTAGACATCAGTCTGCCCCAGCGGTCCGCGATCTCGACAGTCACGGGGAGAATGTTCGCCGCAAATTTTATCAAAATCGTCTCCAGCCAGCTTTCGATGTTATCCGCTTGGCGGTCATCCGTGCGTCGTTTGTTTTCGATGCCTTTACGGATTTCGGCAATCGTCACCACGCTCAGCGCAGACAAACTCGAGTCATTATTCATCGCCCAAGTTTGCACACCTCGGTTGGCCTTTTCGCCTTTTCGCAGCTCGGAAATGAAGTTCGTATCGAGGAGGTAGCGCATCAGAATTCGATTTCGCGATGTGACCATTTCTGTTGGTCCGGCTCCAATTCAAAGTCCGGCGCTATTTCACCCAATAGCCGGATATGGTCAAAGAGTGAGAACTTCTCATCCGTCTCAATAACAGCCGGAGCCAACGCCTCCTCCAAGATCCGACGGTGCTCTTCCTCTGCGGAAACTCCGTGCTCCGCCGCACTCTGCTTCAGCGTTTTTACAAGCGCTTCTGAAAGATTTCTCACCAGCAATTGAGCCATATGGCAACCATGCGATCACCCCTATCAACCGTCAATCCATCTTCTCATGCTCAATAAAATGATTCATTGGTCGCTCGCTAACCGGGCGGTCATCATCGGCCTCTCTCTGATCCTGATGGTGATGGGTCTGCGCACCGCCACCGAGCTGCCGGTGGAAGTGCTGCCGGACCTTTCGAAACCCACCGTCATCATTCTAACTGAGTCCGCCGGACTCTCGCCGGAGGAGGTGGAACTGCGCGTCACCCAGCCAATCGAGAGCGCTCTCATGGGCGTCGCCGGACTCACCCGGCTGCGGACTAACAGCGACGTTTCTTTGTCACTCGTCTATGCCGAATTCGGCTGGGACACCGACATCTACAAGGCGCGGATGCTCGTCCAAGAACGCCTCCAAGGGGTGCGCGAACAATTGCCGCCAGGCGCGCAGCCGTTCATGACGCCCGTCGCTTCGTTGATGGGCGAGATCCTGTTAGTCGGCGTGCGCTCCACCCTCAAGGAGGGCGCACCCGGCTATTTGCCGCCCAGCGAAGTCCGCTCGATGGCGGATTGGACGATCAAGCGCCGCCTCCAAAGTATTTCCGGCATCGCCG
>JAYVEJ010000155.1:0-5841 GCA_043748885.1 Luteolibacter sp.
TTTGGCGAGTTCTTCGAAACCGCTGCCTTTTTGCTCCTCGAGCTTGAACAGGAAATCGTCCACCAGCGCGTCGAGTTCGAGTTGTTTCTTGCGGCTTTCTTCGGCGAGGGTGGAGGCGCGTTTGGCCTTCTCCTCTTCCTTTTTCTTGGTGGCGGCCTTCTTCACCTCGTCGCTGGCAGCGGCGTCGGCGAGAGATTCTGGGGCATCCGGGGTGGCAGCCTCAGTCGGCAAGCTAGGGGTGGCGATGACGTAGGTGAACTTTCGCTTTGGCTCAGTGGTGAACGAGTCCGAGAGGGTTTCCCAATATTTTTTAATCTCCTCCTCGGTCGGCTGAATTTTTTCTTCGAAGGGAGCCAACTCCAGTTTGGCGAGTTCGCCGGTGATCTGCTGGTTTTGCAACGCGAGGTCTTTCGCCACAGCGGCGTGGTCCACGCTCAGGCCGGAGCCGACGATGGCGTTGATCTTCTTGCACGCGAGGACGTCAGACGCGAGTTCGCGCAGATCCTTCTCGGTCATGCCGAGGCGACCCATGCCT
The DNA here is from genome assembly GCA_043748885.1 of Luteolibacter sp. GTDB lineage: Bacteria > Verrucomicrobiota > Verrucomicrobiia > Verrucomicrobiales > Akkermansiaceae > Luteolibacter. Next base: position 536 of record JAYVEJ010000155.1, read on the forward strand.
TTTTCGATGAAATTGCGATAGGTTTCCGGGTTGAATTTCCCGTCCGGGCCACTGAAAACTTTCAGGGTCCGGAGGTAGGCTGAAATTTCCTCGTCGCCCGGATAGACGCCGAATTCTTCCTTCGCTTGGCGCAGAATCATCCGGCCGATGAAGAACTTCTCCGCCGCGTCATCCTTGGTGGTCGCCTCAGCGGAGAGGCCCATGACGAACTGGACGAGGTCGAAATCGCCGTTGCCGGCGAGGCCGTAGGCGAGCTCGAGCGACGACTTGCCGAGTGTGTTGTATTCCTTGTCGTCGTAGGTGCGCCCGGCGATTTTGAGCATTGCCCGACCGCTGTTCATGTTCCTAACGGAGCGAGAATCGAGGAAGAAAAAGCTGATGAACAAGATCACGAAGATCACGATGATCAGGCCGGTGTATTTGCGAAGGTTTTCAATCATGAAATGTTAGGGCTGCCGTTGCGAGAAGAGCGAGGAGTAAAGAGGGTGATGCCAGCCGCGACAATGGTAATTCGCGGCGAGAGCCGGGAGTCTCTCCATCACGTCCGGCGTCTCAAGGCGAATTTTCAGTGGATTTCAAATGATTCGCGAGCACCCCGTGCCAGATCTTCGCTGGGTCGGGCGGATTGTGGCCCGGATCGTAGCGAGTTCCGAGTTGGGTCCACGTCGCATCGGGCGGCTTGCCGACAGCATAGTTCCAGACGATCAGTGCCTCGCCCTCGCCGCGCACGCTGATAGAGTGCCCTTCGCTGGCCACGTCCGATTCGAACGGTAGCACCCAAATACAGGCGGCGAGGCGACCTTTCCCGGCGGGTAAAATCAATTGCCGCCGGTCCTCAATCCGCGCTCCGGCAGTCTCCGAGCCGCCCAAAGTCACGCGGAAGGACAGCGCTCCGGGCTGGTCCGCGATGAGGTGGATGAAAATCGCATCGTCGGCGCGGGCAGCGATCACCGTGCGCGTGATCGTCGTGTTTCCTGCCTTATGGACACTCTGGACCCGTCCGTCCGTGGGACAAAATGATCGAGTGAAGGCCGCGACCACTCCCTCCTGATTCAGCCAAGTTATTTTCAAATCCACCTCGCCATGAAGCGGTAGGATTTTGAAAAAGTCAGCCATCTGCCTGCGCATTGCAGGCTCAGTGACGGCTCGGAACAGTGGGGCAGCCAGCACAAATCCCCGCAACTGAGTCTGCGTTGGTGAGTCGAGCACGAAGGTGGCCCGCTGCGAGTTGGCAGTGATAGCCGCGTCGCTCCAAGTGCTCGGTTCGGCGGCGATGTTCAACCAAGCCACTTCCTCCGCAGTCGCGCAACCCAAGCAGACCACCAGCGCGAGGCAGTTTTCGAATGCGACTTTCACCATGGTTCGGCGGAGTCCTTCGCGGAAATAGCGGGAAATTGCAATCCCAGAAGGCCGAGGAATGACGAGAATCTAGCTTGCCGGTCCGTGCAATTGAGAGTTCCTTGGCGGACTTTATGAACTTTCGCTGGTTGAACGCAGTCCTTTGGGGAAATTCGGTGGCTCTGTCGTGGATGTGGGGGCTGGGATTGTTTTTCAGTGTGCAAATGACCTTCATGTTCGGCCTCCATGGTTTGTTGATGTTCGCGATCCCCAACGCGCTTGGCTTGATGTTATTTGGCCTGCTCACTCACAACGTCGCTAACAGTCACAGCGGCGGCCAGGAGTCGCTGGCCATCTTCTTCGATAAGTTTTCCAAACCCTTCCGGTTAATTCTATATCTCTATCAAATCGTCGCCCTCTCGCTGACGGTGTTTGCGCTGGTGAAATATCTATTCGTGCCGCTCGAACTCACGACGGGGCCGCTGCTTGCCATTTATCTTTGCTTGATTGTGTTCGTGATCCTCGCCGCTGGCTGTCTGCTCGGTGAAGAATTCGGCATCGCAAAAATTAAGTTGAGTCATGGCATGTTAGGCGGGCTGTTGGTCATTTGCGCGGGGACCATTTTGTTTAACTTGCACCCGTTCTCACCCCAGCCGTTTCAGTGGACCTCGCCATTCCAAGACGAATGGCGCGGTGCCCGGTTTTTCGGCTATGCAATCCCACTGGTGATTGGATTGTTAGTCGGCCCGTGGTTGGACCTCCAACATTGGCAACGTGCGATCCAAATCCACCGCGAGAAGACCTCGATCCGCGCCAGTTACTTCTTCGGCGGCTCGTTCTTCTTCCTCATGCTACTCTTCCACGGCTGCCTAGCGATGTGGGTGATGAAAGTGGATGGCAGCCATTTCTCCGCCACCGTAGGTCTTGATAACTTCAACTATGCCCATGACCTGATCACCCGCTACTTCCAGCGCAACCCCGGGGCCGATGGCATCATGCGGATGGCCTACTTCGGCTTCCTCGGAATCTGTGCCCTCACCACCTTGGACAGCGGCTATATCGCGCTCAAATGGTTCCTCGGGAAAAACGTGGAGAAGAGCGATAACATGCTCATCTCGCTGTTCCCCAAGCAAATCCTCGGCTCACCGGTGCCCACCTTTATGATTGTGGGATTCATCACCCTGATAGGAATCTTCGCCAAGTTGCAGCTAGAATATTTCATGGTGTTTTACGCCTCGTTCTTCGTCGGTTACGCGGCCTTGGCCATCGCCCGTTGTTATGTGCCGAACTCCCAACAGCCGCTGCCACAGATTCGCATGTTTATGATGTCCAGCGTCTCCTTGGTGGTCTTTGCGTTTGGTTATATGACCAGCCAGTCACCCTTGATGATCCTCGGAGCCATCCTGCCGTTAGTCTATGTAGCATGGTTAGTTTTCAACGCAGACTTGCTGCGCGTCGTCACCGAAAAAGCCGGCGAAGTCATGACGGCCGGCGCCGAAATTCCCGCCATCAAGGCGATGACGAAAACCGCCACCATCGTCACCAGCTCTGATGTCGTCGCCCCCCACGACCACCATGCACTAGGCGGTCACTTCGAAGACAAATGGTTTGTTTACTCTCAGATCGCGACCTATGCCGACACCAACTCGGTGGGTAATGTTTACTTCGGCATGTATGGCATGTATGTCGGGAAAACCCGTGAGTTATTCTTTAACACCGTGATGCCGGACTTCGATTTAAAGACCACCAAGTTTTACATCCTCACTCGCTCTTATGAACACAAGTTTGTCCGCGAGTCCCGCGAGTTTGACACCATCACCGTGAAGCTCAAGGTCGGGGATTTTAATCGCAAGTTCGTCACGCTCGAACACCAAATCTTCGGCTCCGACAATGAGCTGCTCGGCAAAGGCAAACAAAGCCTGCTCTTCGTCTCCGCAAAAGACTACGCCCTGCTAGATATCCCGCCCGAGGTTTATACTTCCTTTATCAAATACGCCTGAGACCTCAAATCTCCGCCAGCGCCTCGCGGCTGATGCCGCGGAGTTCGAAGACTTTAAGCAGCGTTTCCTCAATTAGATTGTTAGGGCACGACGCCCCGGCGGTGATACCCACGGTGACGGGGCGGCCCTCGGAGAATAGCCGTGAGTAGTCAGAGGTTTTCTCCTGCCGGCGGTGCAGGTCGTAATGGACGATTTCCTCAAGCGACTTGATGCATGACGCCCCGCGGATGAAAAACGTCGGTAGCTCGGGCTCCGCGATCTCGACGAGGTGGGCGGTGTTGGAACTATTATAACCGCCGACGACTAACAGTAGGTCCATCGGCTTGCGGAGCATTTCGAACAAGGCGTCTTGCCGTTCCTGAGTTGCTCCGCAAATGGTATCGAACATTTGGAACGCGCTGGCAGAGCCGTCGCGGTCGATGATGGCCTTGCGGATCCGCCGCTGGATTTCCTCGGTCTCGCTCTTAAGCATGGTCGTCTGGTTAGCCACTCCGACTTGGCGCAGGTGGATTTCTGGATCAAAGTTAGCGGAGGTTTCCCCTGCGAAACGTTTGAGGAAATCAGCCTTATCGCCACCGCTGCGGATGTAGTCGCAGACGTAGTCCACGTCACCCAAGGTAAGTACAACGAGGTAAGTGCCATCGCCATTTTCACCCAGCGCCCGCGAGGCGGTGGCTTGGGTTTCCTCGTGGTTAGACTTGCCGTGGATGATGGAAGTGAAGCCGTCCTTGGCATAACCACGGACCCGCCGCCAGACTTTCATCACATCGCCACAAGTGGTATCGACCACATAACAGCCGTGCTCCTCCACTTTTTTCATGAAAGCCGTGGGCGCACCGAAGGCGGGCACGATCATCACATCGTCCTCCGTTAGATCATCGTAGCTGGAGTCCATTTCCTGCCATGGCAGCGAGACGATGCCCATCTCGCGGAGGTGGCGGTTCACGTCCGGGTTGTGGATGATTTCGCCGATGAGAAATATCCGGTTCGCGGGAAAAACCTTGCGCGAGGCGTAGGCAAGATCGATCGCCCGCTCGACGCCATAACAGAATCCGAATTGCTCGGCTAATAGGACGGTGGTGTTGCCGACGGTGATCTTGCCGCCGTGATCGCGGAGCTTCTCGACGAGGGTCGAGTGGAAATGAATCGCCACTTCTGCGGCGACGCGCTCCATCACATCCGGGCGTCGCACATTGACCCGGGGCTTCTTCGTTATACTGGCCGCTTCGTTCATCTGGACACGATATAGTCGGGGAAACGGACGCGACCAACTCATTTTCGAGCCGGGGGTCCGCGGTGGGTCCGGCAGGGAAATTGTGGTAAACCCAGAATTCTGGGGCGACATCTAAAACTGCAACCTATTCGCTAGCACTGTCCAAACGACGCTCGTGACATTTTCAATTATGAAATCCATCTTCCGCCGTGTCTTCATCGCGATAGTTCTTTTGTCTAACGCCGCCACGGCTGAAGTGATTTTGCGGTACTTCGGCACCACCTGGTGCGAGATCGAGCGCCGCATTCCCGAGCTTGCGGAGCGAGGTTACGATTCGTTGTGGCCGCCGCCGTTCAAAGCCGGGGCTGGCCCCTACTCCGGCGGCTTCGACACGCTCGACCGATTCGATCTCGGCGACCGCGATCAGAGCGACACAGTCCGCACCAAGTACGCCACCAAGGCTAATCTTGTTAGCATGGTCCGGGTGGCTCATCGCTTCGGGATTCGCGTCTATTTCGACAATGTCATGGCCCACAATGCGGGGGCCGTTCGACTCAGCGACCAGCCCGGCCAATTGTTTCCCGGAGTGCCGGGATTTGTGCCGGAGGATTTTGGGGCGTTTGTGCTCGCGGTAGAAGTCGGCGCAGTGGGTGGGTTCGAAGCCTTTGGTCAGGCCGCAGGGTTGTCAGTTGGAGGCTTTGTAGCAGGTGCCTTCGAAGCTTTCGATGTCGGTGAAGGTCTCAGCTAACAGGAGG
>JAYVEJ010000156.1:0-2162 GCA_043748885.1 Luteolibacter sp.
GTTCTCGGTGGTGGGGGAGGTGGCGGTGTCGGTGACGGTGTAGGTCGCCTGGTTGGACCCGTTCAACACCAGCAATGCGCCGCTAGCCGGATTGCTGACCCCGGAACTCACCGTAAGGGTTGGCGTAAGGTTCGTAAGGTTGGTGGTTCCAGGCGGCAACGTCCAAGTAATGGTTTTCAAATTCTGGTCAATGCCGGCAACGCTCCCGACGACGTTGGTTCCGAAGGTAAGAATCCTCGCCGCAGTAGGTGCAAACGAGATTTCGGAAATACCGGTGTAGGCGTCTGCTCCAGCAAAGCCGCTAGTGACGTAGATTTGGATGTAGCGTCCGATGACTGGGGCGGCGAAGGAGTAATCCTCTCCGGTATAGCCGTTGGCACCGGGCGCTTGGGTGAAGGTGAAGCTTTCCGCCAGCGTGCCCCAAGCGGGACCTTGCGACGCGTAGCTCGCTCCATTGGCCGGCATCGAGGTGCCGACGTAGATGCCAGCAGTTTCCACCCCGCGGTTGGCACGGCCACCATCTTCATTGTAGTTCCAAAGGTGGAATCCGCGGATGGATTGCACGCTGCCCAGGTCGAACGTGATCCAAGTGCTCTTGGTGTTGTTGCTCAGCCACATGGTGTTGTCGCCGCTGCCGGTGGCGCAGGGTGAACTGGCCGTGAGCGGACTGTTGGGGGGCATGCCGCTACCGTCGATGGCACGAATGGGTGGGCGAGGACCAAAGTTACTTTGAGCCGTGACTGCGGTGGCCCTTATCATCGTGGGCTCCAGTTTCCAACTGAGTAGAATATTGGCTGCCTCGGCACTGTCCCATCCAGCCAATTGAATGGAATAGGTGGTGCCCTTGGTCACCGCCACGGTCATGGTTTCGGGAACATCCCCATCTTGCGGTGAGGCGCCAAGCGGCGTCAGCGCATTCACCGCAGACCCGGTATAAATGCCGAGCACCGCGTCCCATTCAGCAGCCCCGGGGTCCGTTGAGCCCAAGGTGGTGGCGGTGAGATTTCCGTCTGCCGGACAGGTCCACTTGAACCAGACCGTGTTGGTCGTGCCGTTAGGAGTAGTTACAATCTCCGGCTCGCTAGCTTGCAAGGTGGCCGCGGTGGGGACGGTGCCGGTGTTGGTGCCGGTCTGAGTGCCGGCGGTGGTGGTGCCCGTTTGGCCGACTCCAACGCCGGTCAGATCAATAGCGTTGGCAAAGTCGTCGTTGGCAGGTGCCGCAAGGGCGGTTCCGGCTAACAGCCAGCTACCCGTCACCAAAGCGCGGGCGGAGTGTTTGATCACGACTCGAACGCGATTGAAAATATTCGTTACATTCAGGGTTCTCATGGCAATTTGTTGGGTTCTATTTTATTGGGTTTTGGGGTTGCGGGAAAGGTTTTGGCGCGGAGCCAAGGCGAGTGCCTGGCCGGAGTCGGCGAGGATGCCAGAGTCCATGAATTCTAAATGGAAGGGGAAGGCGGAGGAAAAGCTGAACGCGGTGTGGGTTTTGGCGAACTTGGGAAATTATGACGAAGTCGAAACGGGCATGGTCATCCGCAAATGATAACGCCTTTTTCCGATTACGACGGCACACTCATCGACAAATCCTACGGAACCGCAAGACCTATTTTCTAACCTGTTTTCTGGCCAACTGATTTATCAGCGTTGCTGTGTGCGGACCAGCCTCTTTTCCCCGCTCTCGGATCCTCCCATGAGCTTTCTCAGCAGCCTTCATCTCAAAAGCAATTTCTTAGCAGTCAGTTATTCGCAAAAATGCTCTACGGTCGCAGCCGCTAGCTCAAGGATGCCGCGGTGATCGGCAGCCGGATCTTCGTGGACGGGGCGTTCGCGAGATCCAGGTCGCGCTTCGGCTTGACCGGGGATTTGGACGGCTGGATCAAGTCGCGGCGGAAAGCTTTAGCACTCCCACATACGGTAAATTCCGATACTTCCCTTTGTAGTCCAGTCCGTAGCCGACCACGAATTCATCGCCGATTTCAAAGCCGACGTAATCCGCATTCACCTCTTCGGTCCGCTGCTTGTCTTTGGCTAACAGCACGGCGGTATGCACCGCGATGGCACCTTCTTCGATGAGGCGCTCCGACACCGCGTGCAAGGTCCGGCCGGTGTCGAGGATGTCGTCTAGCAGTAAAACATGCCGCCCTTTCACCTCGGGGAAA
>JAYVEJ010000157.1:0-5810 GCA_043748885.1 Luteolibacter sp.
TTATACAAGAGGGAAGACGGGAATCGCCGTGCTTTCGGCCAGACTCGCCCGTTTCTGATCTTGCGCCCGTGCCTCAGAATGACGATGGTGTAGCTGAAATAAAACCTAACAAATCCCATGAAAGAACTATTCGACGCGTGGAAGGAAGTGGATCGCAACAAGGTCGCGGCCCTGCTGAGTGTTGTCCCCGGACTCGGACATCTCTACAAACACCATTATCTAGCAGGGCTGGGGATCATGACTGCCGGCAATGTCTTGATGATCTTCGTCGCGCTGTGGCTGAGCATCGCCACGCTCGGGCTGGCACTGATCGTGGTGCCCGCGTTGTGGTTTGCGGGCATCGCCGGCTCCGCGTACTATGCCACGGACGAGCACGGCATGCACCCGTGGCTGCACGTCTGGGACTACCGGCGGGCGAAGGTGAAGATGCTTTCCAAAAAGGTCTAACTGCGGCCGAGTCGGCGGCGGGTTTTCCGGGAAATGAAACTTGGAGCCGCAGGCGACAGCGGGTATCGCTAGCCGCAACCGATGACCTCTCACGCCACTCACAAGCATCTTTTCTATTCGGAAATGGCAAAGCTGCTGGCGGCGGGGTTCGACATCCGCAAGGCGGCGGCGGTGCTGATGGACACCCAGCTCCCGGCCCCGCAAGCGGCCATGCTGAAGGATTTGCACCACGGCTTAGAGGCCGGGCAGTCGATCACCGCCGCTTTCAGCAAGGACTCTAACGCCATCAGCGAGCTCGAGCGCAACATCATCGGCGCGGGCGAGCGCGGTGGGAAATTGGCCTCCGCCTTTCAGGATCTCGCCGATTATTTCGGGATGATCGCGTCCGCCCACCGCGAGGCAGTGAAAAGCATGATCTATCCGCTCATCGTGCTCCACATGGGCATCATCATCGGCAGCGTGCCCGCCGCTTTGATGAAGGGCGACCAGTCGGTCGGCGAAATTGCCGGAGGAGTGTTAGTGACCTTGCTCATCGTTTATGCAGTGGCGTTCGCGGTCATCATGGTCATCCGCGCGGTGTTAAAAATAGCTCCGCAAAACCCTGGTGTGGACCGGCTGATCAACCGCATCCCGTGGGTCGGCAAGGCGCGCCGAAACTTGGCGATGGCGCGATTTTGCAAGGTCTATCATTCCTGCGTGCTCGCCGGAATCTCGATGCATGAAACCGCCCAACTCGCCTCCGATGCCTCCCACAGCGGGGTCATCCGCGAGGCAGGCGAGAAGCTGGTGAAGGTGGCGAAGTCAGGAGCCGCCCTCGGCCCGCAGTTCATGGCAGACACGGCATTTCCCAAGGCATTTGCGAGATCCTACTCGACCGGTGAAGAAGCCGGAACCTTGGACAAAGATCTCGCCCGCTGGGCAAAAGTGTTTCAGGACGATGCGGAATCCAGCGCGAAGACGATGTCCGTGATGGTGCCCAAAGTGTTGTATTTCCTGATCTTGGGCTTCGTCGCGTGGAAGATCGTCGACTTCTTCGGCAACTACTACAGCAACCTTGAGCAGATCGGTGAGTGAGTGCGCGGTGAGAGATTTTTAAAAAGAAACGCCCGATCCCCTGTGAAGAGGACCGGGCGTCTTTGAAAAACGTGATGAGGAAAACGCCGGATTACCAGCGACCGCCGCCGCCGCCGCCACCACCACCACCGCCGCCACCGCGACGATCACCGCCGCCGCCGCCGCCACCTTTGTAGCCGCCGCCACCGCCGCCGCCTTTGTAGCCACCGCCGCCACCGCCGCCGTAACCACCACCGCCGCCGCCGCCGCCACCGTAGCCGCCGCCACCACCGCCGCTAGGACGGGATTCTTTCGGCTCGGATGCGTTCACGCGGAGAGCACGACCGTTGTAGTCGTAGTCGTTGAGAGCCTCGATGGCTGCGTTCAACTGGGTTTGATCACCGAGGGTCACGAAAGCAAATCCCTTGGATTGCCCGGTTTCACGGTCGGTGATGATTTTGACCCGTTCGACAGGTCCAAATGCGGCGAAGAGGCCAGAAACGTCTCCTTCAGTAGCGGTGTAGGGCAGGTTGCCCACGTAAATATCCATTTGATTCAATTCTAATGACGCCATGCTGATTCAACACTTCCCCGGACCATGGCGTCACAGATCAAATAAAGAGCGATCCAACTAACTTCCGCCGCCTGATCGACCCGTGAAGTGCCCCACCGCAGACGAATTAGCAAGGTTTCATTTTTTTAATTCATTTGGCGGGAAAAGGGTCTCGCGTTCCATGCGCTCAAATGATCTGAAACCATGGGGCGGCGGTGAATGCGAAAGCGGTGGCGGCGAGGGTCACCAGGAAGGAGACGAGTTACATCGGGGTTGAAGAGAGCAAGTGAAGTGCGCTTGGGGTCGCTTTCATGGTTTTCTGAAACGTCGGCAGCTTCGCTTCACGGACGGAACATGGCGACGAGTCATTCATCCGCAACCGCCACGGATGCGCATTCCACTCCGGTCTGTCCTATCACTTGCCCTGCTGTTCCCCCCCGGTGTTTGAATCCGCCGCTGTCTTCCTCGCTCCCGCCAGCCCTATTTCATCGGGAATTATAGACACCATTTTGTTCAAAAGGGTGAGGACCCAGGGAAGTTTCGGAATGAGCATCTAGGATTGTCAGCATCCCAGCCAGCCATCACGTTTGCCGCAATCCATGACGCCGACTCATCGCGAAAAGTTCCAAACTCTCCTCCGCAAGCTCTTCCAGTTCGACTGTGCCGAGCTGGACTTCGGCATCTACCGGATCATGAATCACAAGCGGCAGGCGGTGGAGGACTTCATCCAGAACGATCTGCTCGCCGCCGTGGCTGGGGAACTCCGGCAAGGCGCACTCGCGCAGGAAAGCGGGCTGGCGGAAGCGCTGGCGGAGACCAAGAAGGCGATTTTAGAAAATGTGGATGAAGACGCCTTCGATGCGGAGGAGAATCTTGATCCGCAATGGCACAAGTCCAAGCTGGGCAAGGAATATCTGGATCTCCAGCAGCGAGCCTCCTTCGCCCGTGGCAAGCCCGAGGTGGAGGCGGAAATCTTCAATCACCTCTACACCTTCTTCTCCCGCTACTACGATTCCGGGGATTTTATGTCGCTCCGCCGCTACTCACGCCGAGAGAAATACGCCATCCCTTACAATGGCGAGGAGGTCCACCTGCATTGGGCGAACAACGACCAGTATTACATCAAGACTGGGGAAAACTTCACCGACTACGCCTACAAGCACGGCGCGTGGACCGTCCGCTTCGCCTTGCGGAATGCCGAGGTGGAGCAAAACAACGTCAAGGGAGCCAAGCGTTTTTTCCTCCCGCAGACCGACCAACTCGCTGTGGACGAGAAGGCCAAATGCCTCACGCTGCCCATGCACTACCGCCCGCTGAACGAGGCGGAGCAAGCCCTCTACGCCAAAAAGAAAAAGGGCGGCGAGGATACCGAGGACGATGAGGAAACCACCGCCGACACCGGCGGCAAGGCCAAGGGGAAATCCGGCATCGAGGGCATTCTGGCCGATGCCGTGGCCGCGCTCGATAAACTCACCGCCAAGTCCCCGGAAGGGGCGCGTTCCGCCTTGAGCGCGGAGAAACGCCGCGCTGCCGATGGCCGTCCGGTGCCGCTCATCGAGCACCACCTGCGCTTTTACACTGCCAAGAACAGCTCGGACTTTTTCATCCACAAGGATCTCGGCGGCTTCCTCGCCCGCGAGCTGGATTTCTATATCAAAAACGACGTGCTCAATGTGGACGAACTGAGCGAAGCCGGCCCGGCCCGTGCTGAGGCATGGTTCCAGATCATGCGTTGTTTGAAAGGCGTCGGCATCCGCATCATCACCTTTCTCGCCCAGATCGAGAACTTCCAGAAGCGCCTCTTCGAAAAGAAGAAATTCGTCACCGAGGTGAACTGGTGCGTCACGCTGGATCGCGTGCCGGAGGCGCTCTACCCGGAGATTCTCAAGAACAAGGAGCAGCTCCAAGAATGGCGCGAGTTATTTCATATTCAGGAAATCGAGGGCGATCTCGCCAGCCCCGGTTACTCGGAACCGTTGAAAGTGGAGTTCCTAAAAAGCCAGCCTTACCTCGTGCTAGACACGCGTTTTTTCTCGCAGGATTTCAAAGACAACTTACTCGCGTCGAAGGAGTTTCTTGGAAAAGCGGAAACTATAGAAGAGGCTGCGGACGGCCTGCTGGTAAATTCGGACAATCAAAATGCGCTATCACTTTTGAAAGAGCGATTTTGCGGTCAAGTCGCCGTAACATTTATAGATCCTCCGTATAACACGGGAACGGACAGCTTCATCTACAAAGACGCTTACCAGCATTCATCATGGCTTTCCATGATTGAATACCCTCTTACGATTTCATCCGCGCTTAATCATCCTTGGGCACTCACTTTTATTTGCATTGATTACGTCGAGGTCGCCAGACTTAGACTGGTTTGTGACAAAGTCTATGGTTCACAGAACTTTTTAGCTGATATTGCATGGGAAAAGAGATATACACGAAGCAATAATTCGAAGCTATTCTATAGCTTGAAAGATACCATACTTTGTTATAGAGCATCAGATCAGTTACTTGAAGTTAAAGAGGGACGGACAGAGAAATCGAAGGGAAATTACTCCAATCCTGATAAAGATCCGCGCGGAGTCTGGATCAGCTCTTCATATGTTAATCCCGCTACCAAGGCGAAGCGACAGAATCTGGTTTATTCCATAGTAAATCCATTCACAGGAAAGGAGGTAGAGCATCCTACTCATGCATGGAAATACGATTCCATCACTCACGGGGAACATGTAGCAGAGAACCGATTGTATTGGGGCGAGGATGGGAATTATGCATTTCCTCGACTTAAATCATTTTTGTCGAAAGCTTCAGATGGAATGGTGCCTGTTGATGTTTGGAGCTACAAAGAAAGTGGAACAAATGACGACGGGGGAAAGACTTTGAAGTCTCTTTTTGGGGGTGAGGTTTTTGATAATCCAAAGCCAGTTCAACTGATTAAGCGGGCTTTGAAGTTGGATCAAACAGGCGCAGACTCTCCAATCATATTTGATTTTTTTGGTGGAAGTGGAACTACAGGGCAGGCCGTTATAGAACTAAACAGGGAAGATAATGAAAAGCGGCATTACGTTTTGGTGGAGGTTGGCAGCCATTTCAATAGTGTTCTCAAGCCACGGATTCAGAAGGTCATTCATGCAGATGCATGGACGGATGGAAAGCCCGTCTCCCGCGCAGGCAGCAGCCACGCCTTCAAATACCTCAGCCTCGAATCCTACGAGGACGCGCTGGATAACATCAGTTTCACCGACTCGCAGGCACCGCAGTCGATGCTGACGTTTGATGATTATACATTGGGATACATGTTGGACTTCGAGACCAAGGACAGTGGAACCTTCCTGAATGTGGCCGCGTTGGATGCGCCGTTTGATTACCAATTAAAACTCCACGGGCAGGACAAGCCGCAGCCAGTGGATTTGCCGGAGACGTTTAACTACTTGCTCGGTCTGCACGTCGGCAGCCGCCGGGTGCTGCATCGCGGGAAGGTGCGCTATCTGATTTTCAGCGGGCGAGTAGAAGGCCGCAGCACGGCGATTTTCTGGCGCACCACCCGTGGCTGGAAAAAGGCGGATTGGGAGGCGGAGCGGGAGTGGGTGGAGAAGGAAAAGCTCACCGCCGCCGCCGAGGATGTGTGGGTGAATACGGACAGCTTCATTCCCGGGGCGCGTTCGCTCGATCCGGTTTTCAAGAAACGCATGTTCAACGAGGATTGAGCCATGGTCGCCACTGACAACATCAAACTGGAGCAGCGCCTGATCCTCGCCGCATG
>JAYVEJ010000158.1:0-5803 GCA_043748885.1 Luteolibacter sp.
CGAGCCGATCGACTTGGCTTCGACATCGCCGGCGACGGCGAAGCGTGAGAAGGCATAGTCCTCCTTGCCGGAGAGAGCCTTGCCAGTGGGAGTGACGTAGGGGATCTTATGGTTGCGAGCATGGCCTAGCAAAGCGCGCCAAGCGGTGACTGAGGTGGAGTTGACGTTGAACATGCCCTCCACTTCGATGCGGGAGGCGATGGATCTCCATGAGTTGGGCTGGTCGGCGTATTTGGTGAAGAGTCCGCCGGCCCCGTCGGTGGTGGCGCTTACATTGGTGTCCGCAGGGAGCGGGAGATAGCAGCGATTCGGAAGCTGGTCCTTGCCAGAAACGAAGTCGGTGAAAGTTTTTTTGAGGGTTTCGGAACCGCTGGGGGTGCCGAGATTGGGGGATTTCGGGGCGATGGAGGAGACAAACCAATCATCAAACAAAATGTGGTTGGCGCAGTAGAAGTCGTCGTGTTGGAGATCCTGGCCACCCTTGGGAGAATTGCCTGAAATGAAGACCGCATTCGAGGGAATGATCGGGCTGGCGTCGCTGTTGCCGATGATGTTGAAGGCGAATGGCGGGATCGGATTTTCATAGCGGAGATCCCAATTCTGAAGCTCGGCGAGTGATTGGATCGGTTTGGTCGGGAGTTCGGCGAGCACGCAGCGGGAGAGGCCGTCGCCGCTCTGGAAGCCGGTGATGATGTAGCCGTGATCATCGCCGACGTTGGGGTATAGGCTATCACCTCCTCCGGTGAGGGACTTGAAGCTGTAGTCAAAGGGCGAGTTCACCGGGTGCGCGGTGCCCGGGTAGTCCCACTGGATGGTGGACTCGATAGAATCCTTTCCGCCCATCGCCGTGTAGTTGACCAGCGGACTGGTCTGGACGAAACCCTTGGCGGCGAGGTGGGTCCCGGAGGCGGTGCGGGTTCCGAAGATGGTGGTCAGGAAGGGCTGAGGTGAGGCGCTTGCCTCGGAAAGAAAGGTCGGGGCGAGGCCGCTGATGGCGGGGTAAACCGCTTCGGCGACGGCGGGCTCGTAAACCATGCGGTAAGCGAGAACATGGCCTGAGGCGTTATTCATATCAATATAGACGCCGACACCCTCATAGCCGTCATTATAGGTAGAGTTAAATTTCGCGTCGACTTTGATGCGGGCGGAGCCAGGCAGCCCATTGAAATTCGTACCGTCGTCTTTTTTTAGGGTGAAGTAGTGACCACCCTGTTTTCGGAAACCGGGTTCGAGGACGAGTTGGGTGGCGGGTAGAACCGGGGTCGCGGTGGGGCTGAAGAGCAGGGCCTCACCGGGTTTGAAGGTGTAGCTGCTAGCAATTCTGAAACTGAGCCCGTTGACAGCGGCGAGGGGCGGGGTGTTGTTGGAGGAGTTGCAGATGCTGTTGTATTTGGTGTTTTGGAGGCCGTTGACGTTGTATCTGAAACCATTCGGCAGGGTGCCGCCAAGCCCGAAACTGAGTGGCGAGGAGGTGATGGCCACGTTGTAGGGGTTCCATAGAGTGAGGACAGGAGTGACGAGCAGGCGAGGTTCGAAGGTTCCGGCCGGCGCTGGTGGAGTGGTGGTAGCCGAGGGGCCAGCCCAGTGGGAAAAGACCCATTGGACGCGGGCGATGATGGGGATGATGCGGACCTTGTGGAGGAAGTTGAAGCTGCTGGTGGCGTCATTGGTCGTGATGCTGGAGGCTTGAGTGGCAATTTGACTACCATTGCCGGTCATCGACTTGTAAAGAGTCGCCCAGTTCACCAAATTTTCCCAGCTACTTACGGCTCCGTGCTGGTAAATGGGAAAATCACCCGAGCCACCGCGGTAGGTCGACCATGGGTAGATCAGGGATTTGTTCGGTCGGTGGTTGCCACCACTCACAGGGGTATTGAACAAAATGTCAGTGCCGGGCTTGACGCGGAAGAACGGTTGGTTGGTCCTAGGGACGTTTGCCCAGTTTTCGGTGAGCAGCGAGAGATCCTTGCGCCAGCCGCCGGTGGCGGTGTTAGTCAATAGGCCGACGGAGGATGTGGAGAGGTCGTGGAAAAATTCGCGGGAGGCGGGAAGAGTGCCCTTGTCAGCGATCAGATCGGTCTGGTGGAGGGTGATGGCTTTGGCGGCAGGGGTGGCGTCGTCGAGTAACTTGTCCATCCGGAACGGTTTGGTATCGGCCACCGAGTGCGATTTGGATTGCACCGACCACCCGGCGACGGTGTCGTTGGTGGGTAGGTAGGGCTTAGGAATGCGGGCTTTTTGGTTTTCTCCGCCGACCCACCAAGCGAAGGCACCGCGCTTGCCGACAACCGAGATTTCGGATGGGAGGAGGTGGACTTGGAACTTCTCGCGATCCGCGCCTGTGCCCACCGAGCCAACACCCACCAAAGTGGCCTTGGTCTTAGCCGGGCTGGTGCTTGGGAGGGTGGTACTATCTCCGGAAACCAACCAGGCGAGGAAGCGCGCTTGCTTCTTGGCCGTGTAGTCGCCTGGCGAAATCGGCCGACCGGCGAAGGGACCGGTCGTCTCGTGATCGGTGCCTTCCCAACTCTTCCATGCACCGAGCACCGGTGGGTTTCGTGCATCGAGCACGTCCGCGCGGGCGGTAACGCGGGTGTCGGGGCCGGTCTGGCGTTGCAAATCACCGATGGCGAGCATGAGTGCCATGCGGGCGTTGGCCTTGGCCGTCGCCATCGCTCCGCCTTGGCCGGAGGAACGTAGCGTAATGCTAGATAAACTGAGCAACCCCACAGCGAGGACCGTTAGCAGGATCATCAGCATCAATGTGATGACCAAGGCAAAGCCTTTAGGGTTTGGGTTTTGAGAGATAGTTTTCAATTGTGAGGTGATTTCAGGAGGATTCGAAAGTTCAGCGGCAGAGGGACTGAGCTAAGCCGGTGGGGCGGGGGGGCGGGAAAGAGATAGGAGGTCATGGACTGGGGATCGAAGACGAGGTGACGCCCTTTGAATGGTGATGGATGGGTTCGAGAGCCAGCGCCGTTGCGGCTTCACACTACACGACAAAATTCAAGAAGTCTTAAATCTTGGCGTGTAATGATGGAGACCGTAATTACTTTGAATCGGGGATGGCAACGGATTTTTCGGAATTCGCCGATTTTTACAAATCGAAGCTGAGGACGCGGATGATTCCCTAGCAGCCCGACGGACTTCAAACATTTTGAGAGACCGTGGCAATGAGAGGGAGCGTGATTGCTTGCCGCCACCATTCCTTGGAATCATTCCGCTTCCCAATTCGCGAAAATCCAAACGGGCGATTCGATTTGAATTTAACCTGACAGTCGATTTAAAGGGTCTTCGCGCAGGCTCTTTGCAGGCATCTGCCGAGGTTGTAGAGTCGCTTGAGGTTGTGAGACGGGTGGCAGTGGCAGTCGAAAACCGCCGCCAGCGGGGCTAGCCAATCAAGTCCCCAATCGACCCGAAGTCGGGCGAGAAGAGCCGCTTGTAAGTCCGTGCGGCGTAGCCATCGGTCATGCCTGATAGAAAATCGCAGACCAGCCGTGCCCGCGTGGTTTCATCCGGCGCGGCGGCGATTTCTGCGGCAGTATCGGCGGGGAGCAGTTGGAAATCCTGGCCGTCGATCTTGTGCTGGGAGATATATCTTTCTCCCAAGACTTCCCATAACTGGCGCAACATCCGGCTGCCCTTGTGTTCGAGTTGTTTCAACTGCGGCGAGAGGAAAACCACCTCGAACGCGAGCTTCTTGAACATGCTTGATTCTGCCTTCACCGCTTCATCGACAACGAGCCGGTAACGATAGCGATTCGTCGCGCCGCTCAGGAAGTTGACGTCGGTTTCAAGCCGCGTGGACTGGATGTATTTGCCGATCCGCTTGCCGACGAAGGGGTCCACGCGTTTGCGGCGGATCGCTTTCATGAGATCGCCTAACGCGGTCGCATCGCCGGTGGGTTCGTTGTGTTTCTCCGCCCACGCTTCGATCTTCTCGATGTTGAGAAACCCGGCGCGCACGCTGTCAGATAGATCGTTGAGCGAGTAGGCGGTGTCGTCCGCCCAATCCATGAGCTGGCACTCGATCGACTTAAACTTGTCCCGCAGCTTGCCTGCTGTTAGCTCCAGCGGGAAATCGTTGCCGCCCATCGCCCAGTCCAGATAGACGTGTTGGCTGTCGTAGATGAAGTGATGCTCCGGCTGATTTCCCAGCTCGGTCCACAGCGATTTGTATTTCAGCACGCCATCGAGAAATGCCCGCGTCGGGTCCATGCCGCTGCGTTTCGCGGAAAAAATCCGCTCCGTGAGAAGGCGGAGGGTTTGCGCATTGCCCTCGAAGCCGCCATGCCCGCGCATTAGGTGATTGAGTGTCCGCTCGCCGGCATGACCGAACGGCGGGTGCCCGAGGTCGTGGGAGAGACAGATCGCTTCTACCAGATCTGGGTCGATGAAAAAATCATCGCCTAGCGGCCCATCTGGACAGCTCTTGAGCCAGTAGGAAATCGACTTGCCGATCTGCGCGACCTCCAGCGAGTGGGTCAGTCGGGTCCGGTAGAAATCATACTCACCGCTCCAGAACACCTGCGTCTTGTTTTGCAAGCGCCGGAAAGTCGGCGTGTGCAGCACCCGGTCGCGGTCGATTTGGAATGGCGTCCGGTAGTCCGACCCGTCGCTGGCACCCGAGCGCCGCTCTGTATCAAAAGCCCCGTAAAAGCGGTTCAACATTTGCCGGAGAATTGAGGTTCGCGGCGGATCCCGCAAACCTTTCTCGGGAGAAAGTTTCCCGCCATTTGAAATTGAGTTCGATTTCGCCCAGTAGTCAGCTCTCGGTTCCTTGCCCCGCTTCATTCCCAAAACCACTCCATGCACTCCATCAAACGCGCGTTCTTCTGGCTGTCTGGCGCCGGCACCGAGACCCTTGAGCAATGCCCGGCTTGGGAGCAGCGGAAATACGTCGCCTTCGGTGCCACCGTGTTGGTCCCCTGCGCGTTCGCTTTCATCGCCTGCGCCTACGCGCTTTCCACCCTCACCGAAGACACTCGCGTCATCTATCCGGTCGCCACCGTCTGGGCCTTCATCATTCTAACCATCGACCGCGCACTGCTCGCCAGCTACCGGGCGTATGCGTCATTTTTCCGCAAGCTCTCCCAGTTTTTCCTGCGCCTCGTTGTCGCGGTTTTGATGGGCATCACCATCGCGCATCCGCTCGTGTTGCTGTTATTCCGCGACACGGTTTCCTCGGTGATCGAGAAGGACCGCGCGGCGGAAATCGAAGTCGTCCGCAGCGGCTTCGCGGGCGAGAAAGAGAAGGTCCGCAGCCAAGTGACCGTCCTTGAAATCGCGCTCGCCGAGCAGCGCGCCAAGTGGAATGAGTCCTTCCAAGCCCGCTTCATCCTTCAGGAAACCGAGGACGCCAAGTCCGCCATTCCCGGGCTAACCGCCGGGCAACAGACCGAACTCAAGACCGCCATCGACGAAGGCACCGCGCCGTTCCGCGAGCGTCTAGCAGTCATCGAAAAACAATCCACCGAGTTTTCCCCGCAATACGCCAAGCTCCAAACTGAGCTGGGGTTCTGGCAGGCCGAGTTCGAGCGCGAACTCAATGGCCAGCGCTCCGGGATGCGCGGCGAAGGCCCGCGCGCCCGCTCGATCCGCGCCGACCAACTCGAACCCCGCCGCGAGGAATCCAAGCGCCTCGGGACCATGCTCGAACACCTCACCGCCGAGAAGACCACCCTCCAAACCCAGTCGCGCCAAGCCGAGGCCACCGCCATCCAGCTCTTCGAATCCAAACTCGCGGAAATCTCCGCGACGAACAAAGCCGAGGCCGGGCGCGTCGCCGGCCTGAAACAAAAAG
>JAYVEJ010000159.1:0-2153 GCA_043748885.1 Luteolibacter sp.
CAGGTCTTCTTGGGAGAATTCGGCATCGGGGTTGGCAGCGCTGTTTTCCATGAGGATGCGCGAGTAGCGGCGGCGGATGACTTCGGCCATCGAGGCGAAGTCGTCTTGGCCCTCGACGGTGCGGATGCGGTAGCGGCGGTAGTTTTGGTTGTCCGGTTTGCCGTCGGTGAAGCGGACCATCGAGGCGACGATGTGATTGGAGGAGACGTTGGAAATATCGAAGCATTCCATCACGCGGGGCGGGCCTGCTAGATGGAGTTGCTCGCCGAGTTCGGCGAGATCCTCGGTGGGTTTTACGGTGGTCTGGACGCCGCGGCCACGGGAAAACTGGCGGGTGGGACTGAGGGTTTTTTCGAGATTCTGGAGGATGTCGCGGAGGGAGGCGGCTCTTTCGAAATCAAGTGATTCGGCGGCGGTGGTCATTTCCTCGCGGAGTTTGTCGAAGACCTCGCGCTTGCCCTTGCCTTCTAACACGCGGCAGGCTTCTTCGATTTTCTCGAAGTACTCCTCGCGGGAAATGCGGGCGATGCAGGGGGCGGAGCAGTTGCGGATGATGTCGGCGTTGCAGTGTTTGTAGTCGGCCTCGCCGGGGATGTTAGGGCGGCAAACGCGCAGGCCGAAGCTGCGGTTCAGCCACTCAAGGGTGCTGTGAAGGGCGCTGGAGTGGGGAAATGGGCCGAAGTAGCGCGAGCCATCGTCCTTTTTCATGCGAGTGGCTTGGAAGCGCGGCCACGGATCGGCGAGGCGGATTTTCACGAGGAAAAAGCGCTTGTCGTCGCGGAAGGCGATGTTGTAGCGCGGGCGGTAGTCCTTGATGAGTTTGCCTTCTAGCAGGAGCGACTCTTCCTCGTTGCGAACGGTGTGGAACTCGAAGTCGTGGATGGAGTCGATGAGCGCGCGGGTCTTCACGTTGGAGCGCATTTTCTGCGAGGCCATGAAGTAGGAGGAGACGCGGCGCTTCAGGTCGCGGGCTTTGCCGACGTAGATGATAGCGCCGAGACGGTCCTTCATCAGGTAAACCCCCGGCAGGTGGGGCACCTCGCTGAGCTTGGCTTTAAAATCCGGTGTGGGCATACGGGGAATGGAGCGCCCCCCATCGAAGGGCTGGAATCGCAAAGATCAACCGAAATTCCACATCCCGAAGTCTCGCCCGGATGGCCGATTCCAATCACCCCGGGAAAGGAAAAGATTCCCTTGATGGAGGCGGACAAACTGGCTTGACACAACGATTGCAGTGAGTTCCCTTTCGCGACCGAGAGTATGCTGCGAAACCCACTCCAAATTCCTCAGCGTCTCACCGCGCTTCTCGCGTGTTTACTTTTCGGTGCGATTTCGGCGACTCACTCAGAGGCACAAGCACCGCCGGCGGCACCTGCGGCACCGGTCGCACCAGCCACTTTGACCCGGTTGTTTGGCGAAGCTGAGGCCGCGTTTGGAGCCACTCCTCCCGACTACCCGACGGCGGTGGCGAAGATCGAGGAACTGCTCAAAGCACTCGGCCCTAACAAAGATGCACCGCTGGAATTGCTTTATTTCTACCTCGGTGTGGGAAATCTGATGGGCGAAAAGCCAGCCGAGGCTGAGGCCGCATTCACGGAGTGTTTGAAGCGGTTTCCCAAAGGCGAGTACGCCAGCCGTTGCTACTTGGGCGTGGGTCAGGCCTGCATTCTCCAAGACACTCCCGAGAAAAAAGAGCGGGCAATCATTGCGCTGACGGAGGCTGCCAAAGATCCGAAATACCGCTCGGAGGCCGGACTCGCGCTGGGCAAAGTTTACACGTCTCTCGGCAGGCGCGATGAAGCACTGGCCGTTTTCAAGAGCTTGATGGGGTCGGACATTCGCTCGCCGCAGCAGACGACTGCGGCGGTGGAGGTCATCGGGCTGCTGGCCGATACCGGCAAATTGGAAGATCTCATTCTCTATCTGGATCGCCTGAGTGCCCAGGCCGGCATTCGGGATGCCATCGCCTGGTATGCGAACCAGGTGATCGTGCGCGGCGATGCACTCGTCGGAAGCCAAACGCCGCAAGGTTATGAGGCGGCGTTGGCGATTTACAGTTCGGTGCCGCCGCGCAGCGAGATTCTGGATATTCAGAAGACCGCCTTGGAAGCCCAGCGGCGGGATGTGAAGCTGCTGGAAAACCGGGTGGCGGC
>JAYVEJ010000160.1:0-2151 GCA_043748885.1 Luteolibacter sp.
CAGGCCACACCCTCGGCAGCGGCAGTCTTGGCAGCGCAACTGGCTTGTTAGGAAACGTGCTGGAAGCGGCGGCCAGTGGCGACGGGCCGCTGAGCGTGAAGTATTACAAGGAGTTTCTCATCGGCGGGCCAGCGGGCGAGGCGCTGCGCGAGCTGGTGAATCTAGCAGCCCGCTGCGAGCTGGCGGCGGCACTTCACCGGACCCGCGCGGTGCGCGAAGTGATCTCGGTGTATGACGCGCGCTGCGAGCAACAACTCCGCCGTCGTGGCTTGTTAGGATTCGACGACGTGAAAGGCCTGATGGGCGAGTGGGTGCGCGGCGAGAATGCCCGGCTGCGCCGCGAGGCGGTGGACTTCCGGCTCGACGCGCGTCACGAGCACTGGCTGCTCGATGAATTCCAAGACACCAGCCGCGCGGACTGGATGGGCTTGCAACCGCTCATCGACGAGGCAGCGGGCGACGGCGAGGGGACGATGTTCATCGTCGGCGACCGCAAGCAGGCGATCTATGGGTGGCGCGGCGGCGAGGTGGGATTGTTCGATGAAGTCATCGACCGCTACCGCAGCGGGGGGCTGGAAATCGAGCCGATGTCCGAGTCATGGCGCTCTTGTCCCGAGGTGCTGGCGCTGGTGAATCTCGTCTGCGGCGATACGGTGACGCTGCGCGAAATTTTCGGCGAAGCCGCGACCCAGTGGGACTGGCAGGAGCACTTTTCCGCCGATCCGCTAACCGGTCCAGCCAAGCGCGGCGAGGCGCGAGTGGAAGTGGTGGCTGGAAAATGGGAGGACCGGCTGGAGCGGCTCGCGGGGTTGTTAGGTGAACTCGGGGTGGGCGAGCGGTCGATGACTTGCGGGGTGCTGGTGCGGAGCAATGCGAAGGTGCGAGAGGTGGCGGATGAGCTGCGGGCGAAGGGATTCGACGTGATCGAGGAAGGCCGCCGCGAGCCGGCCAAGGACAACCCGGTGGGCATCGCGCTGGGGCATTTGCTCAAGTGGCTGGCGAATCCGGCGGACGCATTTGCCAAGGAAGTGATCGAAATGTCACCGCTGGCAGCGAGCTTGCGAGCGAGGTTCGGCGAGCATTGGCAGCAAATCTGGGAGGGCTTGTTAGGCGTGGCCTCAGTAGCGGGTTTCGCGGGAATGATTGAGCAAGTCGTCGAGCCGTGCTGGGCGGAGTGGTCGGATTTCGGCCGCCGCCGAGCGGGCGATGTGATGACGGCGCTCGCCAGTCTGGACGCGCAAGGCGGGGCGACGGCGCGGGCAGCGGCGGAATGGATCGAGCGGTTAGAAGTTTCCCAAAGCCCGGGCATCGCGGCGGTGCAGGTGATGACGATCCACAAGGCAAAGGGTCTCGGCTTCGATGTGGTGGTGCTGCCGGAGTTGCCTAACGACAAAATTCCCTCGGCGCAATATTTCGAAGTGGCGGAGGGCGACGGCTGGCTCACCCAGACGCCGCCGAAGTGGGCGCGGGACTTGATCCCGGAAATGCGCGACGCGGAAGCAAGCTGGGCCGCGAGCCAGCGTTACGAGGCGTTCTGTATGCTCTACGTGGCTCTAACACGCTCGAAGCGCGGGCTGTATGTCCTGCTAGAACCACCATCCGCCTCGCAGGATGCGGACAAGGCGTCGCTGGCAAATTGGCTGGCGACATCGGTTTCCTCGAACGGCCAACCGGGCACAGTCTATCAGTCGGGATCGCCGGACTGGGTGGAGACCCTTTCCCGCATGAGCCGGGCGAAAGCCTCCGCCGGACTGCCGCCTCTAACTGGTGGCGTGGCCCGCCGCGAGCGGACGACTCCGAGTGCTGCGAAAAAGAGCGCCCATTGCGCGAGTGGCATGAGCTACGGCAGCGAGGTTCATGCGGCTTTCGAACGAGTCGGCTGGGTGGATGAAACCACTCCGGTTTTGCCCGCTGGTGAAGGTGGCAAGGTGGTGGCTGAGTTGCTAGAAATCCCAGCGGTGCGCGAGCTGTTCGCCCGCAATGGCCGCCCGGTGGAACTCTTCCGCGAGCAGCCCATCGACGCGATCGTCGGTGGCAAATGGCTCAGCGGCGTGATCGACCGACTGCACCTCCACCGCGATGCCGTCGGCGGGGTGACGCGCGTGGAGGTGATAGATTTCAAGACGGATGCGCTCGATGAAATCGGCAAAA
>JAYVEJ010000161.1:0-2146 GCA_043748885.1 Luteolibacter sp.
GCTCGGCCAACACACCAATGCCTCAGAACTGCTGAACAGTCTCAAGCCCGCCGTCGTTCTTGCCGAGGAAGCACTGGCAGCGATTGAAGCAAAGACCGACCTCGATGCGGCACTGCTGATGCGCCGCGGGCGGTGTTTTTACTACCTCGAACGCCACGAAGAAGCACTCGTTTGTTTCCGCGCACTGCGGTTGAAGTATGGCAAAGTGAGCGATGCAAAGTCGGCGGCCTATGCAGAAATTGTTATACTAAACAAACTCAAGAACATCCCGGAAATCAAAGCTCTCTGCGATGCCTATCTGCGAAACTATCCCGATGCAGAGAATACTGAGCAGGTCGCCACGCTTGCCGGTGAAGTGCTTGTCCAAAGCGGCAATTGGACCGAAGTTCTAAACTTCTATCGCGATCTCGAAAAGAAATTCCCCAAGTCGGAAAGCCTCGACCGCTATACCTTCTATCAGGGCGTGGCATTGTTCCAAGATGCAAACTTCAAGGAATCCACCCCGATTTTCATCCGCTTCCTCAAAGATTTCCCAAACAGTCAGTTGAATGAGAACGCCCTCTATTATGTGGCGATGTCCCATTTCCTGTCTAACAATTACAAGGAAACCCTTAAGTCCTGCAAAGAGTACTTGTCGAAATATCCTGATGGCGACTACGCCGGTGATATCCGCTACCGGCTCGCATTCATTGATTTCAACGACAAGGAGGTGGACCAATCCGACAAGATTATCCGCGATCTCAATGCCTTCCTGATCCAGCATCCCAAGGATAAGGCCGCCGGTTCGATGTATTGCCTGATCGGCGATACCTATAAGAAGAAAAAGTCGGACAAGCCCGACGAGATTGCCAAGTTTGAGAAGCTGGCGCTGGAAGCTTACAAAAAGGCCGTGTGGTCGGACACTCCGGACGACGTGATCCAATACGCGATCGACGCCGCCACTGCGCTGCTTCAGTCTAACAAGGACTGGGCGGGCATCGCCGCGCTGCATGGTGAGTTTCTCCAACGCAAACCGGAAAGCCCGCTGGCGCTGCTTTCCGCCTCGTGGGTGGCCAAGATGAAAGCCCGCGAAGGCAAGGGCGCGGAAGCCGCAGAAATGCTCGCCGTCGCCCTCAAGCCACGGATTGGCAATCCCAATTCTGAGCAGGTCGAGTTCCTCATCGACGAGTTGGTGAAAACTCTGGTCCCGCGCAAGAAGCCGTCCGAAGTCGATGCCGATGCGGTGGACAAGCAACTGATCGAAATTCTAACTAAGGCGATCGGTGCGCAAGAAAACCCGACGACCAACGCCCGCCTCTATTACGCCCGCGCCCGGCTTGCCCAACTGTTGCGGCGTCCTGAAAAATCGGATCAATATTTGAAGGGGGTTGCTACCATCAACGCCAAAGACCCATCCGTTCTCAGCCCAGCACTGCTCTCGGCTTCGGGTGATATTCTGCTGAAAATCGGCGATCTGGACGCGGCTGAAGCGATGTATAAGCGGCTGATAGATCGTTACAAGGATGGTATGTATGCCGACGCTGGACCCGTGGGGCTGGGATACATTGCGCTCGCTCGCAAGCAACCCGACGAAGCTCTCAAGATTTTCCAAAATGCCTTGGATAACAATCCCGGCACGTCCCGCTTCAAGGAAACCACGCTTGGTAAGTTAGAAGCCATGATCGCGCTCGGTCAGCTTAACGAGGCCGAAAAAATCGCGCTCGATACCGCAGGTGATAAGACATTCCGCGGTGAGTCCGCCGGCAAAGCTCTCATCCTGATGGGCAACATTTATCGCAAACAAGCGGCAAAAACCGCCGGCGCGGATGCCAAACTCGAATTGTATAAGAAGGCTTACGGCACCTATAGCCGAGTTTATGGAGCTTACAAAAGCACCCCGGAGGTATGTGCCGAGGCGGGTTGGCAAGCCTATGAAACCGCAATTGAAATGGGCAATAAAACGCTAGCGGAGCAAATGATCAAAGCACTCGCCAGCGAACCGAAACTCGCCAACACCGCGCGCGCCAAGAAGGCCGTCGAGCTGGCTAAGTAATTTTTAAACCCATGTCGTTCCCATTGCACACACTCCGGTTAGGCTTGCTGGCCTGCACCCTAACCCTTGCAAGCGCGGTCGAACCCGCCCGCATTGTTTTGCAAAACGGGCGCT
>JAYVEJ010000162.1:0-5783 GCA_043748885.1 Luteolibacter sp.
CATTCCTGCGAGCACCCAGTTCAGGACTCCTGACGACGTCCGGCCGTGGAAACAATGGTATGAGCAAATCAAAGCCGGAAACCGCACCTTCCGCTTCGAAGGCGATCCTACGGAATACGATCTCAGTGGCCCAGCTCCGAAGGTAAAGCTAGCCCGCATCGAGCATGACCGGATGCGAGATGCCGAGCGTCTCGCAGGGCGTCGGAAGGCATCACCTGATACGGGTTTCGTCTCCCAAGCACTGAATCTTTCCAAGCCCTCATCCATTGCCGGACTCCTCGCCGCTGCGGGTCTCTGTGCGGCGGCTCTTTGGTATTTTCTGACAGGGGAGCGGGTGGCGTAGGAAAGCGGGAGGGAGCCGGACAAAGAGACCCAATTAGGAAACGGAGCCTCCCGGAACGGGTTTTTCTAACGGGTTGTCAATCCACCTTGATGCGGACCTCCGGGTTCAAGAGGCCCACACGGTGGTCTCCCACCCGGAAGGTGGCTCCACTTGCAGGGAGCTGTGGGATAGAGCTGGGTATCGTCGTGGTTGGGCGTGGTGTCGAAGTCGAGCGGGACGAAGCTACGGCCGTCGCCACGGTCCGCTTGGAGTTCACACCTGTCGAGGTGGTCGGAGTTCCTATCACAGCCTTTGGTGATTTTCACCACGCGATCGGTGGCCATGGCGGAAATGGTGGGTTGGAGAGTTTTGAGGTCCGGCGGGGACGGAAACGGGAAATCCGGCAGGCTTGGTGGGAAGGCTTGTTGGGTTTGTGCGAAGAGTCCGCAACCGGGCCGAACGGGCTGTCTCAAGGTGCGGATACTGTCGCGAACAAGGCGAAGGAGACGCCTGGAGGTGGCGCGAAAGCGGGACAGAAGGTGTGATCTATCCGCTGGATGTTCGGATTCCCTACTGGAAACGAAAGCAATAAAAGAACCTTGTGCTCCTTCCGCCGGGAACCCGGATCGAGAGCGCGGGATTTTCCAAATTCCCGACCTTCGACCTCAGACCATCAACTTTCCCCTCACCCGAGCTTGCGACTCCGCCCCTTTTCATTGGCCGCATGGCAGACCGGGCAATTGACGGTTCTCACATGGCTGGTGTCCTCAAATGCATGGAGGCACAGCCGGCAAATCACCCGGTTGGCGAGCGAGCGTTTTTCCGTCCGATGATGCAATGAGCGCGAAACTACGGCGAAAAGCGGCACCAGCACGAAGCAGCCGAGCACCAAGTAGAGCACGAAATCAGCGAGCGTCAGTTCCATCGGCAGGTTGGTTGGTGAATCCGACGCCCACGGCGATCCAGCGAAATGGTTTGCCGGGCTCCGGCTTGAAGGGGATCCGGTGCAGCCACGCTGCCAGCTCAGGAGCGCGGGCTTCGCCGACTTTCTCCACCAGAGAAACGCATTCCGCCACGCCGCCGTCGGGATTCAAGCGCACCAGAAACCGCCACGACGACGCGGCCATTTCGCCATCCACCACCCCGTCGAAGGGCGGTAAATCGAGCAGCAAAGTTTCCTGGGAAATGCCAGCAAGCGGATAGAGCGTGGGTGCCAGCCTGAGCTTTGGCATGGCTGGGGCGTCGGTCGCAGGCGTGGCGCGTGGCGGGAAAAACGACTGCCCCTTGGTCGCGAGTTCAAGCGGTTGGAGCTGGTTAGCAGCCGGTAACTCCCGGATCGGCGAGACGTAAGGCTCCGGTTGAAATCGTGAGGCCTCCATCGCGCTGCTTTCTAACTCCGCCAAACCTTCCCATTGCGACAGCCGGAATCTCGCGGGAAATGGCCCACCTTCTTGCGCCCGCAGCGACAGATCGCGGCCTTGCGCATCGTCTCGTAGGTAAATCACTGCCGCCCGTTGGAGCACCGATTTCTCGGGTGCCACCACCCGGATTCGCAGGGTCAGCAGCAGCGCTAACGCCACCGCCGAGAACGCTAGGGCGATCAGTCTCGGCACCCACTGCGGGTTGATCGGACGCCAGCGGAATATCAAATCCGGAGTGCCCGCCAGCTTGGGTCTGAGCGCGCCGCTTGCCATCACTTATCCTTCGTTTTCGGGATTGGAACCACTTCTGCCGCCGGATTTTTCCCGACCATCGCCAGCCGGAATCCCTTGCCCAGCACCAGTTCCGTGATCTCGCGCTCCACGCCGACCGGTGTCCCGGAGTCGCTCTTGAGCAGCACGATCATCTTCGCGGGCGCACCGGCAGCCCGCAGCTTATCGAGCCGCCCGCCGAGCTCCGCCTGCGTCACCGCATCCCGCCCCAGATGAATCCGAGGCCCCGGTTCGCCCGGCCCCAACGTCACCACCAGGGCGTCCTGATAGCGCTCCATTTGAAACTTCGACGGCGGTAAATCCACCGCCACGCCTGATTGTAATACCAACGACGGCCCTAGCAGGAAAAACAACAGCAGCAGCGCGAAAATATTCAGGATCGGCACCGCGTGCAGAAATCCTGGGCGCTCTGGCAACGTCATTTCCAGCTTCATTTCACGCTCTCCGGCTTCGCCTTCACCGGCTTTTTCCCCGCCGTCACCTCGCCGCGAAATGGCGCGAATTCCTCCTCCTCGCGCGCATCCGCGATGAGATGCACCATCTCGATCCCCGCCCGCTCCAGGCGATGCACCAGCCGCTTCGCCCGCCCTAGGAAATAGAGGTAAAACAGATAGAGCGGCACCGCCACCGTCAGCCCGATCACCGAGGTGATCAACGCCGTGAACACCCCAGACGAGAGTTCCGCCGGGCCGGTGAAGCCACCTTGCTCACTGACTTTTTGAAACGTTTCCAGCATCCCCACCATCGTCCCTAACATCCCCACCAGCGGTGCCAGCAGCGCCACCCCCAGCACCGCCCGAATGTTTTTCTCGATCCTCGGCACTTCCAGTTGCCCCGCTTCCTGCACCACGTCGCGTAAATCCGCCCGCGGCAAATAGTAGCGAAGCAGTGCCGCATGGGCCACTCGCGCCACCGGTCCCGGTGCCCGCGCCGCCTCGTGCAGCGCCTCCGCAAACGCCCGCCGCCGGATGTGATGCGACAAGCCGACCAGCAAATTTCCCACATTGATCCGCGCCCGGTGGAAGAAAAACAAACGCTCCACCACGCAAACCGTGCCGATAAATGCCAACCCCAGCAGCACCCACACCAGCGGGCCCCCCTGCTCAATCAACCCGGAAGGTTCCATCAATCCCAAAATCATCTGGCGCAACCTACGTCCCGCTCCGCCCGGCTGGCCAGCACCAAAAGGAGCCACCGGCTCAACTTCCGCCGCAACCATTCATGTCCCGCGCCCGAGGTTCTGTGGAAAAAACGAGGAGACCCTTGCTGTCCCTTTCATCCCAGTGGGATGACCGATAGAAGCCACAAAAAAGATCGCCGCGCTTCAGCCGGAGAAATTGGCGCGATACCAAAAATTTTCATGCGCGACAGCACCGAAAGATGGAGTGACTGTTTTCACAATCTAACAACACATCATACATCAATCCGAAATTGAATAAGTTATCAAAAATAGCATTTCAAAATTTCTGGAATGAGTGCCGAAAAAACACCTCGACGATCCCAACAACGCAAGGCTATTCCTTCTCCCATTGTGTTAGGAGTATCTGTGATCGACCCAGTTTGGACGCGTCAGCTCGTCAGGGCTTGTTAGTCCGTGGGAGCAGTTATTTGCTCCCCTGCCAGCGCGGTATTCTCCCCGTGCGCGTCCTGAAGCAAAGTGGCTGGAGCGTCTCGCTCCAGACCGTTGCAGAGGCGTCCCGCCTCGCGCCTCATCTTTCGCAGTGAAGCCTTTCATTCCACCTATCACAACCTAACCAATATGAAAAACCGAATCATCCCTATCTTATCCGCTGCCATGGCACTCACCGCCGTGGCTTGGTCCGCCATTGCAATTTCTCCTGAAGAGCCGACGGCAGCGGAGAAAACTAAATCTCATGATCGGATGGTTGCCAAACAGGCTAGTATTATCCAACGCGTCGGCATGTCCGCCCCCCTTGAGTTTCCCTTAGCGGGCGAAGAAGACTTCGTCAAGCAAGCCGAGGCGGACGGATGGATCATCGAAGCCACCCTTCAAGAGGTGGAAGCCGCGCTCAAGGCCGCCGCCGCAACTCCCGGTGTCGAAGATGATATTGCGGCGAAGATCTTAGCCCATCGTGGTTCATATCGCTACTACCTTGATGAAAAAACCGTTTCTCCAAACCAAAAATCTTCTCGTTAACTGAATTCAAAATCTTAATCACCATGAAATCAAAAAATTTCAAAATCGCCGGACTTCTCATTCTAATCGTCGCCGGAGTCGGTGCCTGGAGTCCACCCAATGGCGAAGACTTGATCGTGGGAACGCCAAATACGACCTCCAGTGGCAGTGGCTATCTTGGAGTGATTGGAACGGGTAACGATGTGACTGGAAAAAGTCTTCTAGTCACGGGAGATAGCAACACGGTCACCCAAAATCTTGGGTTCGTGGCAGGTTCAAATAATCTTGTCACAGGCACCTATGTCTCTACCCCTCTGCACAAGTCACGGCAAAGAATACGACGACCGGACTCTACGGATTCACGGGCGTGGCCTCACACGTTTGGAAAGTATCCAGCCCGACCAACAACGCGTCCCTGCCGGTCATCAAGTTCACCGAAATGGCAGGAATCTTGGAAAATAACACGACTATCAGCTACGACAGCAACAGCGAATCATGGGTCAAAACCTCACCCGGAATGAATTTGGAAAGCAAATTACAAACCACTCTCCCGAATGGAGATCTGCAAGTTGATTCCATGGTTTCCCCTGCCAACGGAGCTGTAGTTTCCATAGTGCGCGATGTTTACCATGCTTATCCGTGGAACTCCGAGAAAATATCCTCCATCGTTGATCCTGGTGGAGCCAACTTGACGACAACCCGCGAGTATTACGAGAACGTGACCGAGAACTGGAGCTACGGTAAACTCAAGTGGGAGATTCAGCCAGACGGGTCTTTCCAACGCTACGAATATTATAAGGGCGATACGGGAACTCCAAATCCAGCGGTAGGCGAAGACAGTTGGAGTTTTGGCCAAGTATTCCGCATTTTTCGCATTTGGAAAGATGGAACCGATGTTGCTGGAGGAGGGAACCCATCTACAGCCACTCTCGCCAATTCCCATGTGACCACATTCACCCATATCACGGATGGGGCGGTTGCCCCCGGTTTTAAATCTGAAGTCCAACAAACCAGCATTACCATCCTCAACCAGCTCGTT
This sequence comes from Luteolibacter sp., assembly GCA_043748885.1. Classification (GTDB taxonomy): domain Bacteria; phylum Verrucomicrobiota; class Verrucomicrobiia; order Verrucomicrobiales; family Akkermansiaceae; genus Luteolibacter. The sequence goes on from JAYVEJ010000162.1 coordinate 5,211, forward strand.
TCAACGAGCCTTCCCGTGTCCTACTTAAAAGCCGATATCATGATTGCTGGGGCCTCTCGATCGGTGAAAATCTCGCGGGAAGGGACCTTTCCAAACAGCTACAAAGAGACAGCCACAATTGAAGCGCTTTCTTCGGTTCCGACCTATCTGCAAGGTCGGTTGGCGTACACTCGGGGCGAAGACGGACGCCGCAGGGATTATTCCTACGAGACAGGAACCTATGCGAACGGGATTTTTACGCCTTCGGCAAGCGGGCTGTTCGTCCGAGCTTACGAGACAGAGGCGAAAACAACCGCGCAGAATGTGATAGAAGCAGTTCCTGGAAAACACCTCCGCACCGTGACCATCACGGACCCCTGCGGAAGAACCGTCAGCACGGAGAACCAAATCAAAACGACCAGCGGCTACGCATTCCTCAGTATCACCCGCCACACCTATGACACGATGGGGCAGTTGACTCAGACCACAGTGGACGGAGGGGTGACATACGATGCCGTCTGGACCAATGGTCGCCTCACTTCGGAAACCGACGAGTCAGGAATCACCACCACTTACGATATTTACGATGCCGAG
>JAYVEJ010000163.1:0-14858 GCA_043748885.1 Luteolibacter sp.
AAAACAGAGGGTGGGGTGTCGATGCATCAGGCATCCGCCTAATCAAAACATTTGTTTCAAAAGTATCAGTGCCAAATGCACCGTTAGAAATTCCTTTGAATCCTTAAAGGCATTGAGCTACGGGCCGAAACTACTTTTCACACAATCTTCAACCGCGCCAGATCCTGCGTGTCAATCAGCCCGACGGGTTTCCCCTCAGCGTCTAACACGACGATATCGTCGATCCGGTTTTGGCCGATGGTCTTCAGCACTTCCACGGCCAGCGCATCAGCCCGCACGGTGATCGGGTGGCGGGTCATGAGTTGCGCCACCGGCTTTTCTCCTAACAACGGGTCGCTGCGGAAACTGCGGGCGAAGTCGCCGTGAGTGAAAATCCCGGCGAGGCTGCCGTCCGGTTTGAGAATCAGACACGCCCCGGCGCGGGCGCGGTTCATCGAGTCCAGCGCGGCGAACACATTGCCATCCTCCGCCACCGTCGGCAGCGCAGTGTCCGCTCGCATAATGTCCGAGACCCGCGTAAGCAGCGCACGCCCCAGCGAACCACCGGGGTGAAATCTAGCGAAGTCCTCTTCGGTGAACCCACGCGACTCTAGCAGCACCATCGCCAGCGCATCGCCCATCACCAGCATGGCGGTGGAGGACGAGGTCGGCGCGAGATTAAGTGGGCACGCTTCGCGCTCGACTGAGGTGTCCAAGGTCACCTCGCTGAAGCGCGAGAGCGTGGAACCGGGAGTGCCGGTTAGAGCGATGAGTTTCACGTCGAAGCGTTTGATGAATGGCAGCAAGTCCATCAGCTCGCGAGTCTCGCCAGAGTAGGAAAGCGCGAGCACGGCGTCGCCATCTGAGAGTAGGCCGAGGTCGCCGTGCAGGGCGTTCTGGGAATCGAGCACCACCGCCGTGGCACCGGTGGAATTGAGAGTGGCGGCGATCTTGTGGCCGATGTTGCCGGATTTCCCGACGCCCACAACGACGATCTTGCCGCGATGTTCGAGCGTGTGTTGGAGGATCTTGACCGCGCCGATCAGACTCGCATCCAAGCGGATCGCCATCCGGCGCAGGCCATCCACTTCAGTCTCTATCACATAGCGGGCGCGTGCCAAGTAGTCCATGCGCCATGAGATAGCCGCTAACGCCCGCTTGGCAAGCGCGGCGGGCGTTCCTTCCTCTTCGGGTAAGCACTCGACCATGACGGCGTATGTCTTGGTGGGGAATTGGTGGGTGCAGGGTGCTTTGTCGAGGATTCAGACGAAGCTTAGCGGGAAGAGCACTGCGACCCACAAGGTTCAATCCCGTTGTCTAATTGATTTCCCCGCCCCAAACACCAGCCTCGCAATCTCCCGTCCGCGGTGGCAAACTCGCCCCCATGAGAACTCTGTTAGCCACGATCCTGCTCGGTGGATTCCTTGCTGCCACCGCGATGGCCACGACCATCATGGTGGTGCCTATTTTTGAACCGATCAGCCTTCAAGGCACGGATGGCGACGAGGCGATTTCGGAAATTGGCGAGGCGCTGCAAGCCTCCGTGATGCCGCGGCCGATGGCGCTCACCGGCGCGTTTCCCGAGGTCCTAGTCGATGCGATCCGCAGCCCGCACCTGATCCCCACCAATAACCCGAACTACAAGGTCCAAGAGACCAATCTGCTAGTGCTCTGCAACGTCGGCATCAGCGGCGAAATGGTGGAGAATGTTTTATCCGTGAAGCTGAATGTCGCCGATCTGGCGATCCCGCCCGAGGTCGATCTAACGACCCGCCAAATCCTCAAGCTGGCGATCGTCGCGCTGCGCAAAACCCTCGATGAATACCAACGTCCGCAGACCCAGCCACTGTCGGTGGTTTTAATCATCGCCGGCACCGACGAGGCCAAGGCGAGCCTGCGCGATCTGGGCACCAAGTTCGTGATCGGCGCGGGAGGCACCTCGAATTGATTCGCCCTTGAATCCCGCGACATCCCGCAAGAGACTGCCGCCGCCCATGGCCACCGCAACTTCTCCCACGCCCACGCTTCCCGACGCCACCGGTCACTTCGGCCACTTCGGCGGGATGTTCGTCCCGGAAACTCTGATGGCTCCGCTGCAGGAACTCTCGACCGCCTACGCCGCCGCCAAGGCGGACCCCGCATTCCAAGCGGAACTCGACGATCTCCTCCACAACTACTGCGGTCGCCCGACGCCGCTGTATTTCGCGGAGCGCTGGACCGAGCTGCTAGGCGGCGCGAAAATCTATCTGAAGCGCGAGGACTTGCTCCACACCGGTGCCCACAAGATCAACAACGCGATCGGCCAAATCTTGCTGGCAAAACGACTCGGGAAAAAGCGCATCATCGCGGAAACCGGAGCTGGCCAGCACGGCGTGGCGACCGCCACTGTGTGCGCCCGCTTCGGCATGGAATGCGTCATTTACATGGGCACCGTGGACATGGAACGACAAGCGCTCAACGTCGCCCGCATGAGGTTGATGGGTGCGGAAGTTAGAGCCGTGACCGCCGGTCAAGCGACGCTCAAGGAAGCGGTCAACGAAGCGATGCGCGATTGGGTGGCCACGGTGGACCACACGCATTACATCCTCGGCTCGGCACTCGGCTCGCATCCATTTCCGATGATCGTTAGAGATTTCCACCGCGTCATCGGCGTAGAAGCGCGGCAGCAGATTTTGGAAAAAGAAGGGCGACTGCCGGATTTGTTAGTCGCCTGCGTCGGCGGCGGCTCGAATGCGATCGGCTTGTTCCATCCGTTTCTCGAAGATGAAAACGTCCGCATGGTCGGCGTGGAAGCCGGCGGCGACGGGATCTTGCCCGAGCGCCACGCTGCGCGTTTCCAAGGTGGACGACTTGGCGTGTTGCAAGGGACTAAGACCTGGTTGTTAGCCAATGCCGATGGCCAGATCGAACTCACTCACTCGGTTTCCGCTGGCCTCGATTATGCCGCCGTCGGTCCCGAGCACGCTTACCTGCAAGACATCGGCCGCGTAGAATACACCTACGCCACCGACGACGAAGCACTCGCCGCCTTCAAGGAGTTGGCTCACAGCGAGGGGATCATCCCCGCGCTCGAAAGCGCCCACGCGATGGCGTACATTTCAAAAATCGCCGGCAGCCTGCCTAAGTCCACGCTGTTGATCGCCAACCTATCAGGTCGTGGCGACAAGGACGTGGAGCAAGCGTCGAAGTTCTTGTTGTGAGGACCCACCCCAGGAGGGTGGTGGCTCCTTACGGATTGACGCCCACCATGGACTTCAACATTCTCCCGGCCCCATGAGACTTCCACTCCCGCTGATCTTGGCCGCGCTATCAGTCGGTCCGTGCCATGGCATCTCATTGATCAACCTGAATTTCTCCGGGCCGATGACGCCGATTCAGCAGCAGACCTTCATCGACGCGGCGGACTATTGGAACTCCGCGATCACCGGCTATGACTTGATCTATGACGGAGCCGGCTCCCCCACGCCGCATGGCTTGACGATCACCGCCTCCCTGCCGGCCATCGACGGAGTGAACGGAATTCTCGGAAATGCTACGCCTAACACGGCGACTTACTACGACAACAATCCGGTCGGTCAGCCCACGGTGGCCCTTTACTACACGACCACCGGCTCGATGCAGTTCGACTCCGCCGACGTCGCCGCGCTGGTCGCTAACAACACGTTCTACGGCGTGGTCCTGCATGAGATGGCTCATGTCCTTGGAATCGGAACCCTCTGGACGTTAAACAACAACGTCAACGGCACGACCTACAATCTCTACAACACCGGCAGCGGCCAATATACCGGGCCTAACGCATTGGCTCAATGGCAAACCGAATTTAGCCTGCCGTCAGCCACCTTCGTCCCCGTCGAACTCGGCGGCGGCAGCGGCACGGCGAACGGCCATTGGAACGAAAACGACGGCGGCGGCGGTCTAACTGGAATCGTCAGCGTGAACAACGGCATGGATTTCTCGAATGAACTGATGACCGGTTGGTCCTCCAACAACTTCTTTGTGAGCAACACCACCTTGGGCGGTCTCGACGACCTCGGCTACATCGTGGACTACACGAAGGCAGGCGTGGTCAATCATGTGGTCAGCGTGCCAGAATGGTCGAGCCTCGGACTGTGTCTCTCAGGGGGTATCCTGCTGGCCCGGCGGCGGCGCTGAGCCGTGAATTCCGCCGCCCGCAGACCCGGACGGCACCCCGTTGGTGTTAGATGGCTCGCGTTCGCCATGATTTGTGGAAATGGCTTGGAAAATTGGCTGGCGTATTTTGCTCAAGTCCGGTGGCGGAACGCGCTCCCAATCTCGGTCCAGCTCATAAAAAAGCCCGCCAGTGGGGCGGGCTTTCCGTGAACGCGAGCGGCGGGCAGGCCCGCTGTAGTTCGTTAGAAATTCTTGATGTCGTCGCGGTTCTCCTTATCGGCTGGAGTCGCGGTAGTCTTGCCATCCTTGCCAGCGGACCAGAGGTCGAAGTCCGGGTTTTGGGTGGCTGCATTGGGCGTTGCGCCGGATAGTTGCTGGGCGGTGCGGTAGCGGTATTCGGCTCCCCACGGATCCTTCACTGGAGTCGTTGTCGGCGGGACAGTTCCGGTTACTGGATCGACCCAGCCTTGTTTGGTGGTGGTGGGGTCGAGATCTGCGAGATACATGGTGGTGGATTTGGCGAAATCGACACTGCCAATTTTCTTGGTCCAAGTCGCCGGGGGAGTGGCTTGCTTGTTGTAATCGTAACCTTCGTAAAACAACGGGATATAGAGAGAAGCGGCGGAATTCAACAAGCCGGTGGTCGTGTCGGCAGTAAGCGGATAGTTGCCCATATCCAGTTTATAGGCCTCCAGTGCTTTGGATAGAAGAGCGATCTGGACGTTAGCCTTGGACTTCGCTTGCTTGTCGGTGACGTAGCCAAGCCCGCCAACGACGAGGCCGGCGAGGATGACGATGATGGTGATGACCGCCATCAACTCAATGAGAGTGAAGGCAGCCTTGCCGGGGCGAGAGTTGATTTTCATGTCCTTGGATTTTGGCTGAGGGCGGCGATTGCAAGGCCATTACTGGTTGCCCATCGTCGAAATCATTTTAATGAGCGGTAGGAACAATGCAAATACAACGGCGCCGACGATGAGAGCCAGAATCACGATCATGATCGGCTCCAGGATGGAGGTGAGGGCGGTGACGGCATTATCAACTTCATCATCATACACGTCCGCGACTTTAAGCAACATCTCGGGGAGCTGGCCGGTTTCCTCGCCGACGTCCACCATGGAAATCACCATGTTAGGGAACACACCCGAGGCTTGCAGTGGGGTGACGATGGTTTCGCCCTCCTTGACGGCTTCGTGGACTTTTTCGATGGCGTGGGAGATGACGACATTTCCCGCAGTGTCGCGGGTGATGTTGAGAGCTTGGAGGATGGGAACACCGGAGGTGACGAGCGTGCCGAGGGTTCGCGAGAAGCGGGAGACAGCGCTCTTGCGCTGGATGTCGCCGAGGATGGGCATTTTCAACTTCATGTTGTCGATGATCTTGCGACCACCGGCGGTGCGGCCCCAGAGATTGAAGAGAAAGACGCCGATGCCGAAGGCGATGAAGGCGAATACCACGTTGGGCACGAACAGCGGCCGGGCGAGGAAAAACTCAGACATGCCGAAGACGATCTTCGAAATGAGCGGCAGTTCGGAGTCGGTGTTGGTGAACATTTCCTTGAACTTCGGCACGATGAAAATCATCAGGAAGACGAGGATGGCGACGGCGATGAACATCACGATCACCGGATAGACCATGGCGGAAACGATCTTGTTTTTGAGCTTCTGGGCCTTTTCCTGATACTCGGCGAGCCGGTTGAGGACGATTTCAAGAACACCGCCGAGTTCGCCGGCTTTGACCATGTTCACATAGAGCTTGTTGAAAATCTTCGGATGCTGGGCAAGCGACTCGGAGAAGGTGGAGCCGCCTTGGACGTTCTCGGCGAGCGAGCTAACAGTCGCCTTGAGCACCGGGTTCGGCTCTTGTTTTTCGAGCACGGTGAGGCTGCGGAGTAGCGGCAGACCGGAGTCGATGAGGGTCGCGAGCTGGCGGGTGAAGATCATCAAACTCTTGGGCTTGATGCGGCCGCCGAGGTGGCCCTTGGAGGATGCGGGCTTGGAGGCGGTTTTGCCTTTGGCTTTAGCGGGAGCGCCTTTGCCCTTCCCTTTGCCCTTGCCCTCTTCGTGGATATCGGTCGGGTAGAGTCCCTTGGCGCGGAGCTGTTTGATCGCCTCATCTTGGGTGGCGGCTGTCAGGGCACCAGTGGTTTGCTCACCTTTTGCATCAAGGGCGGTAAATTGGAAATTGGCCATAAGGATGGGATTTTTTTGGAGGTTCTGAAAGGTTCTGTAAAGGATGGAAGTGGATCAGGAGGAAAAACGGCGAGCCGGTTCAGAGGCCCACAGCAGAGCGATCAAGTGTATTTAAGCACTTCCTCAATGGTGGTCAGGCCAAGGTAAATATTGCGCAAGCCATCCTCGCGGAGGGTGTTCATTCCAAGCTCGACGGCTTTCTGTTTGAGGACCACCGAGGGCGCCCGCGAGGTGATGAGTTCGCGGATCGGGTCGGTCACGTTGAGCAGCTCGTAAAGCCCGCGCCGACCGCGATAGCCGGACTGGCCGCAAGCGGCGCAGCCGGCACCGGTGAAGAACTGTTTGTCGCCAAGTTCATGGGCCGAGATGCCGAGCTGGTTGAGGATTGATTCGTTAGGCTCATACGGAGTTTTGCATTCCTTGCAAATGGTTCGGACGAGTCGCTGGGCGAGGATGCCTTCGAGCGAGGCGGAAACGAGGAACGGCTCGCAGCCCATATCCACCAGACGGGTGACCGCGCCGGGCGCGTCGTTGGTGTGGAGGGTGGAGAGCACGAGGTGACCGGTAAGAGCCGCTTGGATGCCGATGGTCGCGGTTTCCTTGTCGCGCATTTCCCCGATCATGATCCGGTCCGGGTCTTGCCGCAGGAAGGCTCGCAAAACGCGCGGAAAGTCGAGGCCGATGGCGTCGTTGATGGGGATTTGGATGATCCCGTCGATGTCATACTCGACGGGGTCCTCGGCGGTGAGAAGCTTGGCATCGATGGTGTTGATGCGGCGCAGGGCGGCGTAGAGGGTGGTGGTTTTTCCCGCGCCGGTGGGACCGGTGACGATGAAGATACCGTTGGGCTTCTCGATGGTGTCGGTGATGTAGTTGTAGATGTGGTCGGTGAGGCCGAGATTCTCCAGCGAGAGGTTGACCGATGAGCGGTCGAGCACCCGCAGCACGATCGACTCGCCGTGGTGGGTGGGGAGCGAGGAAACCCGCATGTCCACTTGTTTATCACCGACTTGTTTGACGATCCGCCCGTCCTGAGGGATGCGGCGCTCGGCGATGTTCATGTTAGACATGACCTTGACCCGCGAGATGATCGGGCCGGCCAAGTGAATCGGCGGCGGGGCCATTTCATAAAGTGCGCCGTCCACCCGGTAGCGGATCTTGAAGTCTTTTTCAAACGGCTCGAAGTGGATGTCGGAAGCCTTTTCCTTGATCGCCTGATAGAGCACGAGATCGACGTAACGGATGATGGGCGCGGAGTTGGCCTCGGCTTCGAGATCCACCGCGTTGAGATTTTGGCCGCCGATTTCGAGCTGGCTGAGGATGTCTTCCATCGCCTTGCCCTCGCCGCCGTAACACTCGTTGATCTTCGACTCGACGAGGTAGTCTGGAGCGACGACCACATGGATTTCCCGACCGAGCGCGAAACGCAAATCTTCAGGCGTTTGTGGGTTCAAAGGATCGACCAACGCCACGTAAAGCCCGGTTTCGTCGAAATTGACAGGCAACGCGCCGTGAAGGCGGGCGGTGCCGGCGGGAACGAGCGCAAGCAAGGCCTCGGGCGGCGTCCAATTCCGCAAATCCACCATGCTGGTGTGCAGCTCGGAGGCGACGACTGGCCAGATGTCGTCGCGGCTCTGGATGACTTGGAAGTCCGCTAGAATCTCCGCGATTTCTTTGCCGCTGTGGCCGATTTCCGCGAGGATGTCTTGGGCGAGCGCCGCGTCCACGAGGCCGCGCGATTGGAAAAGTTCGATGATCTGTTGGTTGTCCATGGGACGGGGAAGCGGAAGGTTTTTTGAAAATGAGTGGAGGCGATCAGTCGAGATCCGACATGGTGGCGTGGACCACTTCACCGCCGGAGGTGAGGCCGGAAAGCACCTTGCGGATGCCGTCCTCACGGAGCGTGCGCATGCCGAGTTCGCGGGCGCGGCGGCGGAGCGCAGTGGTGGTCAGACCGGTGTTGATCATGCCGCGGACTTCGTCGTCGATGAGGAAAATTTCGAAAATCCCCATCCGACCTTTGAAGCCGTTGCCGCGGCATTTTTCACAGCCCACTGGGCCGAAGATGGTGGCCTCAGTCATGCGAGAGGCATCGAGCGAGAGTGCCCGCATTTCCTTGTCGGTGAGAATGGCGGGTCCTTTGCAAATCGGGCACAGTTTGCGCACGAGTCGCTGAGCCAGCACCGCGCGGACCGCCGAGGCGATCAGGAACGGCTTCACGCCGATATCGGCGAGACGGGCGACGGCAGACGGCGCGTCGTTGGTGTGGAGCGTGGAGAAAACCAAGTGACCGGTAAGGGAGGCGTTGATGGCGATGTTGGCCGTTTCCGCATCGCGGATTTCCCCGATCATGATGATGTTAGGTGCCTGCCGGAGCATCGCGCGGAGGGCGGCGGCGAAGGTCATGCCGATGTCGGTTTTGACCATAACCTGATTGATGCCAGGAAGCTCATACTCGACCGGATCCTCCACCGTGATGATCTTTTTATCCGGCTTGTTGATCACGTTGAGGCACGCATACAGCGTGGTGGTTTTCCCCGAACCGGTCGGGCCGGTCACTAGCAGAATTCCATCGGGCAGGCCGAGGAGACCTTCGAAAACCTTCTGGTCGTCCGAGAAAAATCCAAGCTCGGGCAAGCCTAACAATAACGCGGTTTTGTCCAGAATCCGCATGACGATGGACTCGCCGTGATTGGACGGGACCGAGGAAACCCGCAGATCGACCTCTTTATCGCCCATTTTAAGCTGGATCCGACCGTCCTGTGGCAAGCGTTTTTCGGCGATCGACATGGTGCCGCTCATCACTTTCAAACGCGCGATGATCGCAGGCAGCAGCTTCTTCGGGTGGGTGTCCACATGGACGAGCTTGCCATCGAGCCGATAACGGATCCGCACCGATGTCTCGAGCGGCTCAATGTGAATGTCCGATGCCCGCAAGCGGAACGCTTCGGTGAGCGTCTGCATCACCAGCTTGATGATCGGCGCGTCGTCGCCACCCGGGCCGGCTTCCGCATCGCCGCCAGTCACCGAATAGCCGGAGTCCGCAGTGGTGGCGGCTTCATTCGAGTGATAGAACTGACGGAGGTGGTCCTGAATGTCCTGTTGGGTGACGCAAACGAGATTCAGCTCGCGACCGATCACATGCGGCAGGCTATCGAGCAATTCGAAATTGAGCGGATCCGCGAGCGCGACGGTGAGAGCATTGCCTTCATCTTGCACCGGAATGACCCGATAGCGCTTGGCGATTTCATCGGAGATGGCCTCGGTGATTCCGGGATCGAAGGCGACATCGGCTAGACGGATGAAGGGAATGCCGGCGTTGGCAGCCAGGGTTTTCGCGACATCCTCCTGGGTGAGGGCAGTATGTGCCAAAAGATGTTCGACGATGGTTTCACCGCCCGAGAGGGCACTTCGCGCGTTGGCGACTTGATCGGGGGTGACCGTTCCGGCTTCGGCAAGCAATTCTGCGAGATAATCTTCGTTGGAAAACACTGGGCTACGAGTCCTTGGAGGTGGGTTTTTCGAATGGGCAAAACGGGCCATCGCCCGTGCTGCGTCTTCCGCAGATTGGTCAACCCACCCCTCGCTTGTCAACCTGCCACATCGCAAGAATCCGCGATTTTAATTTCCGCTAGAATTTAGTGCCCGATCCCACTTGAAATGTAGGTACCATGCCCATTCATCTGCATGTCGTCGTTCAAGTCAGTATCCCGCAGCCGCCGGGAAAAACGCCCGCAGCACGCATCGGTAAACCACTTTCCTAGGGATCTTGATCCGCGTCTGGAGAGCTTCCCATGTCGCCCCTCGCAGCGGCACCAAAGTCTGGCGGGCGATCAGCGCGGGCAACACGGTGGCCGCCCGCAGCCGGCGTGACCGCAGCATTTCCGCATAGTCCAGCCCCTCGCCAAGCCACCCTTCAGCCCGCTTCAACCACTTGCCGTGGCAAGCGTGAATTTCCTGCGAATCCCGAGGATCGGCGACGGGCAAATAACAGCGCCCGCTCGCCAGATCCGCCGCCAGATCCCGCAGGATGTTCACGAGCTGAAGGCCCTTGCCATAGGCGATTCCCCGCGCTAACAGCTCAGGCGCGGGGGAATTTGAAAACCGCTCGCCCAGCGTGAGGAACCCGAGCTTCGTCCAAAAAGCCCCCACGCTACCGGCCACCCGCCACGCGTAATCCTCAAGTGCCGCATCATCTAGCAGGGCGACGGGATGCTCACGGCTCGCGGCGGCGAAGCGCTCCAAATCGAGCGTTTGCCCGCTCACGATGATTTCCAAAACTTCCAGCACCAGCGCCGCCTCACCTTCTGGCAAGCACCTCAATCTGGAGAAAATCTCGCCCGCGGATTCTAGCAAATGCCGTTCTCGCGCGTCGGGGATGGCGTTGAGAATGGAGACCGGCCAGCGCGGTGCGGCGGATTTCCCGGCCACCGCGAGGCGGAATAGCTCGAGGAAATGCAACCGCGCATCGAGCGGCGCCGCAGTGGTGTCGGCCAGCGTGTCGCTGGTCCGGGCCAGCAAATAACCCAAGCTGGCCGCCTCGCGCATCGGTCGCGGCAGCAGCCGCAGTGTTAGATAAAACGAACGCGAAACCCCTTTGAGCACTTGTTTTCCCAGTTCATCGCTCACCGCGCCCAAGCAAGGTCGGGCTGCGGGAAATGTCAACCCGCCACCGCGTGTCCGGCGTTTTGTCGTTAGAAAGGTATGCCGGTGAAATCCGGTTGCGATCCGCGCCAAGAACGGGCAACCTGCTAGCAGAATGAGCGAGGATCGAGAGACGAGGCATGACCGGGACCAGGTGAAACTGGAGCGACTCGAACTCGCACTGCGGGCATCTAACGAAGGAATCTGGGACTGGCAAACCGGCGAGCGGGAAATCTTCTACTCCCGCCGCATCCTCGAATTCTTGGAATGTGGCAAAGACCACGCCCCCAATTTATTTCTGGCACCCTTCGACCACGTCTGGCCGGAAGACCGGGAGGTGTTTGCAAGAGCCGTGAGCCACGCGCTGCTAGATGGTGGCCCGGAAACCCTCGCGGTGGATGCCCGCATCCGCAGCGGCGGCGACAATTGGCTCTGGCTGAGAATCCGCGGCACCGTCGTCCGCAAACGCGACGGGCGGACGATCCGCATCGCCGGCTCGATGATCGACATCAGCCGCCGCAAGGCCGCCGAGTCGCAGGTCGAGGAAGAGCGCTTCCTGCTCCGGCAGTTGATCGACCATGTGCCATTGCAAATCTACTTCAAGGATCTGGAGTCGAAGTTCACCATGGCCAACCAACGCATGGCCGAGTGGCTCGGCCTCGCCAGTGGCAGCCAACTCACCGGCAAGCACGACCGCGACTTCTTCGATCTGGATCACTGGAAGCCCGCAGAAGACGACGAGAAACGCATCATTCATTCCGGCGAGGCGATCCTCGATCAACTCGAACATGAGACTTGGCGACAAGGCGATGAAACCTGGGTCATCACCTCCAAATTTCCGTGGCGCGACCGCATCGGCCAGATCAAAGGCACCTTCGGGGTTTCCAGCGATGTGACCAAGCTCGTCAAAGCCCAGCACGAGGCCAGCAACCTCGCCTTCCAGCTCCAAGTGAAGAACGAAGCCTACGAAGAAGAACTCCTGTTAGCCCGCGAAATCCAGCAGGCGCTGGCCGGCGAAGGATTTCCCGCTGTGACTTCCCGCAATCAAAACCACCTCACTTTCGGCGCACGCTACATCCCCATCTCGGGCCTAGCCGGCGACTTCTTCGAGGTGATGAAAGTCAGCGACAACTCCTACGGCGTGTTAATCTGCGACGTGATGGGCCACGGCGTCCGCTCCGCCCTCATCGTCGCAATGCTCCGCGGACTGCTGGAGAAACAACGCGCGCAGACCGCCGATCCCGGATTATTTCTCCAAGGTCTCAACGACGGTCTCGCGGCCATCCTCGAACGGGCCGGCACCACCATGTTTGCCACCGCCTTCTTCGGCGTGATCGACCTCGCAGCCGGCACTTTCAAATACGCCTGCGGGGGTCATCCCGGCCCCATCATCGCCGGCAAGAACGGCGTCCGCCAGATCGCCTGCGAGCGCTCCGAAAAAGGCCCCGGACTCGGTTTGATCAAAGGGGCAGCCTACCCCACTCAAGAAATCGACCTCGCGGAAATCGACCGGATGGTCCTTTTCACCGACGGCGTGCTCGAGGCCGAGAACCAGAGCGGCGAACCGTTTTTCGAGAACCGCCTGATGGAAATTATCAACATGAAATCCGCCGTCCCGCTGGAATCCCTGCTCGACGGCGTCCTTTCGAGCGTCCTCGCCTTTTCCCAAGGCCAGCACTTCGACGACGACGTCTGTCTGTTAGGATTCGAGGTGACGCGGGGAGTTCCCGCCTGACAGCCGCCCCCCACAACCCTGACCTCTCGAGAAACCCTCGGATGAAATCACCTTCCGTCGTCAGCCACCGCTTTGCGCCGACGAGGGCAATTCCGTCGTTGCGCCGGACCCACAAGCGTATTTCAAGTAACGCCGTGATGCGGCGATTGATAGCTTCCAGCTTATTGCTTTGCATGGTCCTGCTGGTCCCCGCTTCGACTGCGTCGATCCGCGTTTGTTTCCTGGAAGCGGAGGTTCTTCTGCCAGCCTGGACCAGCCAGAAAGGCTCAAATTCGCAAACAGCGAAATGCTGCGAGGATTGCGATGGCCAGGAGGATGGCTCGTGCTGTCTGGACGTGAAAAGTTACGGGATGCCCCGGAGCCTTCGTCACCGATTTTTCGCGGCTGCGGGTGGTTCTGCCAGCCGACTGTGGAAGCTGACTTGCCGCCGTGCCCGGTGATGGTGCCGGCAACCCCATTCGTGCCAGCCGCGCCAATCCGAAGTCCCGATTCACCGGGAGAGTGACGGGCGTTGCTTGAAATCTGGAATATTTGATCCGGGGTGTTGACCCTGCTTGAGGCCGTCCCGGTGACGATGGCCTCGTTTTCGTGGTACCCGAAAAGGGTCCATCGTATTTCAGCTAATTAGCCGAATTCCTCGCGGAAAGTCCGCCGTCCATTTTCCAATCCGTATCGCTTATCTCATGATTTTCGAAATTCCATCCCGTCGGCTGCGGTTGGTAGGGAGCACCATTTCATCGCTCCTTTTCTCCCCCATGCACGCCGAACCCATGCCGGTTCCGGTCACCATCGACGGACTCGTCACCCAAGCCCTCGTGGCAAATCCCAAGCTGAAATTCTACCACGCGGAAATCGCCATCGCCAAGGCGGGACGCAAGACCGCCGGTAAATTCGCCAACCCGGAACTCGATCTCCAACTTGGCCACAAACGCGTAAGCGGCGGCGATGCCAAGGCCGAGGGAATCGCCTATTCGATCACGCTCGCACAGCCCATCGAATGGCGGGGCCGACTCGGTCTGCGCAAGGCCATCGCCGACCGCGACATCGTCCTTGCCGAGTTGAGACTTGAGCAATTCCGTTATTTCCTAGCAAGCCGGGTGAAACTCCTGGGTTACTCGCTCGCCACGCAACAGGAAAACACCGCCGCCGCCGCCGAAGTGGCGGACCGCATCACCCGCCTGAAGGAAGTCATCGTCCGGCCCGAACCGGGCGGCGGCGCTCCACTGTTGGAAGCGAAAATTCTCGAAGCCTCCGAACTCACCGTTCAGCGCAAGGCCAGCGAGGCGGCGGTGGCAATGCAGAAGGCACTGCTCGAACTCAAAACCAGCTCATGGGCCACCGCGCCGATTCGCCGTTGCAGGTGAAGCGCACCGAATACGAGTTCGCGAAACCCGCCCCACTCGCGGCCCTTCTCAACCAAGCCGCGCAAACTAACTACGCCCTCCGGGTCCGCCGCGCCGAGTTGGAACAACAAGGTCTGGAAGTCGAACTCAACCAAAACGAACGCTATCCCACTTTTACCGTTGGACCGTCCGTTTCCCACGCAAGCGCTGGAGACCGCGAAACCGTCAGCGGTCTTTCCCTCTCCATCCCACTGCCGCTATGGGACGATGGCCGTGCCGCCGTTAGCACCAGCGAGGCCCGGCGCATGCAGGCCGAAGCGTCGTTACAAACGACTTTCCGCGAGGTCGAACGCGAGATCACCGAGGCCTCGCTCGCCCTCCAACAGCTCATCGGTTTAAACAAATAGCGTCATGAAACCATCACTCGTCACTATTCTATCAAGCCTCGCCGCGTTCCTGGGAACCTCATGTCAGGAATCGGACTCCGTCGCAAACGCACCCAAGCCCGCTCCGGAAAACGGCGCCCAGTTCCGCAAAGGCCAGGGTCTTTCGCTCACCGCCGAAATGAAGAAAGCCATCGGCTTCAAGACCGCTGAAGTCACCGCAGAGGAAATTTCCTCCAGCATCATACTGAATCTCACTGCCATAACAGGCCACGAAGCAGCGGTAGTGTAAATCTTTGTCTGTAAGTTCGCGAGGCACCAGCCGCTTCTGCGGCGGCGCGCCTCCTCCCCTCCGGGGTGGTCGGTGCCCGTCCACGACCTGATGCTGAAGGTGCTAACCAAAAACAGCACAAGCCATGAACGAACAGACCCAGAATATCCAACATCCAGA
>JAYVEJ010000164.1:0-5772 GCA_043748885.1 Luteolibacter sp.
CGATAGATTTCCCGCCGCGGATCGGTCTCGGCGATGAGTTGGTCCAGCATTTCAACGCAGCGCAGCGTGTGCTCGTCCGCGGTGTAGCGGTGGAAAAACTCGTGCTGGACCAAGCAGTCGAGCGCGCCGAACTCCGGCAGATAGTGGCCGAGGAAGCCGACGCGGTGCATCTGGCGCAGGATCGCCGCCACGTCGCCCTTGCGTTCGAGGATGGCTTGGAACATCTGGCGGTTAGTTTTTAAGTAACGGAATGGGCGGTCGATGTCCTCCCAGTGCGCCTTCACCAGCTTGCGGATGGGTGGGCTCAGACGCAGGCCGCGGAGCTGGCAATGCTGGAATAACCGCATCATCCGCCCGGTGTCTTCTTTGAAAATTTCCGGGTTGGCGGGATAAATCCGGCCTTCGCGGGCGATGAAGCCATCGAATTCCTCACGCTTCTTTTTGCGAAAAGTTAGAAACGAGCGGATGCCGGTGTCCGCCAGGTTTTCCTCCTCGATCTGGAAGCTCTCCATCAGCGAGCCGGTGTGCTGATAGATGTTACGAGTGTGGCGATAGTAGTCGCGCATGAATGCCTCGGTGCTGCGGAGAATGCTTTTCTGCGGGTAGGCGAAGGCGGTGGCGACCACGCCCTGAAGCTGGAGCGTGAGCTGGTCGGTGGCCTTCTGCGCATGATAGTGCAGCTCGTTGCGGACGCGGTGGAGGAAATCGTAGGCTTCCTCAAGCTCGCGGTGGGCGGTGGCGGTTAGCAGTTTTGCATCCACCAGATCCTGGAGATTTTTGCTGCCACGCTTTACCAAGGCGACCCACTGGATGTTCTGATAGTCGCGCATGCCGCCGCAGCTTTCCTTCACGTTGGGCTCCTGCAAGAAGACGGTGCGGGAGTATTTCTGATGGCGGGTCCGCAAGTCCTTGCGGCGGAGGTCGAAAAACGCGGCTTGACCCTTGGACATGCAATCTTTTTGGAAGCGCACTTGGAATTGCGCAAACAACTCGGCATTGCCCGCGATCAAGCGGGCGTCCATCAGCGAGGTTTTGTTCTCGGGATCGAGCTTGGCTTGCTCGATGCATTCCTGGATCGAGCGGCAGGCGTGGCCGACTTTGAAACCCATGTCCCATAACAGATAGAGCACCCCTTGGACGAGTTCCTGAAGCGGCAGCGGCAGCTTGGTCGAGGCCCGCGGCAGCAGGAAAAGGATGTCAATATCCGACCGCGGATTGAGCGTGCTGCGACCGTAGCCCCCGGTGGCGACGAGCGCGATCTGCGGCGTTTGGCCGACGCAGTTTTTTAACGAGGCCTCGAGAATCGAGCGGATGACCGTATCGATCAAAGCCGCCCGCGCGTGGGCGATTTCCAGCCCACCCGCACCCGCCCGGTGATGGAGTAAGATGCGGTGCTCCTCGATTTTTAAGAACTTCTTGTAATGGCCGATCCGCTCGGCCGGCGAGAGTTGTCCTTCTAACACGGGCTTGAGGGCTTCGCGCGCGTGCTCTTGGAGCTTCGTGAGTGGATTGAGCATGTAAGGGTGAAAAGCGTGTGCGGATTTTTCGGAAGGTCAAGCGGAGCGACCCATCACGCTGCCGATCCGCGCGTAGAGTTCGGTCTGCTGGGCCGAGTTTGTGAGCAGATCCGCCTCTAACTGGACTGCGCCGGGTTCGAACAAGGTCAGCGTCGATGAGCCGCCAAAGGCAAAATAGCCTTTCTCCGCGCCCTTCGCCACCGGCTGCCCGGGAGTGAATGTTTGGCAAATCGTCCCCACGCAGGTCGCGCCTATTTCCATACAAATCACTGTCCCGAAGCGCTCGGTCTTCAGCTCGGTGATCGTCCGCTTGTTAGTCCACAGATAGGCTAACCGCTGGCGCAGCGCGATCGGGTTTACCGAAAACAACGGCCCCTCGATCAGCCGTGTTGCGCCCGGCACGCCCGCTGCCGGGAAGTGAAAACGATGGTAGTCCACTGGGCAAAGCCGCGACAGTACCAGCGATCCATCCGCGTATCGCGCCGCGAGTTTCGCATCCCCCAGCAGTGCCGGGAGATCGAATTTCTGCCCTTTCACAAACACTCCCGCGATGGCCGACGCTCGCGCAAACCCCAAATGCCGCCCGTCTGCCGGGAACACCACGCTCGCCTCCGCCGCATCCACCGGCCGCGCCGTGGACTTCAGCTTCCGATAGAAAAACTCATTGAAACTCCGGTAACTTTCCGGCGCAGCCGCGAAATCTGCCGGGTCCAGCCCATACTCTGCAATGAACGGCCCCACCCGCGCTGCCGACTCTGGCGTGCTCATCCGCCGCCCATACCACGCCGAGAAAAATGGCCGCTTCACAAATGCATTCAGTGAGATCGCCCCCAGCGGATTCCCATACGACCAACGCAAAAATCCCTCGCCGTAAACTTGCTCGGTTTCCATGACGCCGGTGTGTCGGTTAAAATAACGGATCGCTTCCACGGGTAGCTTGTAAACGCACATTTCCGCAACCGCAAGGACGGCTCGGTGTAACTGAAACTGGCAGGCCAAATAGGGAGAGTGGACATTTTTGTCCACTTGCCGATGCGCGGTGAAAGAGAGTTCGCGAGGCTTATTTCTTTCTCTTGCCACCGTTCTGGCGGACAAAATGTCCGCTCCACACTCCATCCTCTTTCGGTCGTCTGAAAAGCTATCCCCGCTGCCCGCCAGCTCTCTTTCTGCTGCCGTCGCAGAGCTTCTGGTGCTGTCCACAATAGTCTCAGGTGCTGGTCACTTCTGGCTCCGGTGGTGTGGAGATTGTGTTCCGAGGCTGGTCACATTACCCTCCGCTGCGGGAATCATCTCTCCGGCTTTGTCCACATCGGTCGCCGGGGCGCTCTACGTCGATCTTCGAGGCTGTCCACTTCGGTTTCCTGTGGACATGTTGTTGGTTTATCAGTCACTTGTGAATCATCGCTGGTGCCGAACCGACATGTTTCGGGGGCTTTCTTTCGGGCGGCACCCTTTCAATCTGAAAGCCTGTCCCATCACCTTCTTTTCAAGAAACGGGCGGCTGGAACATGTGGATTGCCTGCCCCGCCCCGCCGGATTAACCGGGTTTTTGCGCGGAATCCCAGTAGCCATGATTGCCATCTAACGTGGGTGGCAGCGTCACTTGCTAGGGCCGCGCCTTGGTTTCCTGAAGACACAAGATGTCGGGTTTTTCCGCGGTTACAAAATCGCCGAAGCCTTTGCCAAGCGTGGCGCGGAAGCCGTTCACGTTCCAAGAAATGAGTTTCATCGCGGCGGAGCTTTCATCTCAGACCAGCAACATGCAATCGCCATAGCTGAAAAACCGATAGCGCTCCTCGACCGCTTTGCGGTAGGCCTCCATCACCAATTCCTGCCCGGCGAAGGCGCTCACCAGCATGATCAACGTGCTTTGCGGCAGGTGGAAATTCGTCAGCAACGCGCCGACGACCCCGAACTGATAGGGCGGGTGGATGAAGATGTCCGTCGCGCCACGTTGTTCTCTAACTGGCTTGCCGAGAGATTCCAGCACCCGCGTGACCGTCGTTCCCACGGCCACCACTCGGGCGGCCGCATTTACCTTCTCCGCAGTGGCGGCGCTGACGATGTAGCGCTCGGAATGCATGATGTGATCGGCCACGACTTCCACACTCACCGGGCGGAAGGTGCCGACGCCGACATGGAGCGTTAGGAATGCGTGGGGAATTTTTTCCAACAGCTCCGGGGTAAAATGCAGCCCGGCGGTGGGCGCGGCGATGGCACCTTCCTCGCGGGCGAAGACGGTTTGATAGCGTTCGCGGTCGGCGAGTTCATCGTCGCGGCCCATGTAGTGCGGCAGCGCGAGGTGGCCGTGTTGATCCAAATCCACCGGAGCATCCCAATGGATCAAGCGGTCGCCATTTTTAAAGACTTCGGTCACGGTTCCGGTGCTGCCACCGACGCTAACACTGCGGCCTAACTTCATCCGCTTGCCCGGTCTCACCAAGCAGCGCCATTCGAGCGGGGACAAGCGGTCGAGGCAGAGCAACTCGGTTTTGGCATCGTCGGAAAACACCCGCGCGGGGATGACTTTGGTGTCGTTCAGCACCAGTAAATCATCCGCCCGCAGGTAGTCGGGAAAGTCGCGGAACAGCCGGTGCTCGATGAGTCCGCTGTGCTTGTGCACCACTAACATCCGCGAGGCAGAGCGCTCCGCGAGCGGTCGCGCGGCGATCAATTCGTCGGGCAAATGGTAATCGAAGTCCTGAGTCAGCAGCGGCATTGGCTATGCGTAGTCAGCGGCAAGGTCCGCCGCAAGGTTACAAGGAGGGTGGAATGTTAGCCGCCCTTGAGCCTTGAATCCCAGTAGCGAGGGCGACGGCTGGTGTGCATGACCGCCATGATGATCACTTGGTCCTCGACCCATTCATAAATCACGACATAAGGAAACTTGTCAGCTTTCATTCTGCGGAACTGGTCATCAAAGCAACGCGGGAGCAATGGATTGGCAAGAATCCTGGTGAGCGTGGCTTCGATATGCGCCGTGAAACGCTCTCCCAGCCCATCGGCTTGTTCTTCGTAATAGTAGGCAGCGGCTTTGAATTCAGCTTTCGCCTCGTCTTCAAATAACAGATTCATGGAGTGCGATTCGAACGAGATTGCGCGAGGCCGTCTCTCACCTCCGCCATCACTTGGGCATGGGTGGTCAACTTGCTGGTGCCAGCCCGTACGTTGTTCGCGCGGCGGCGGATTTCCTCCAGCCACTCGCCACTGATTTCCACATCGTCGTCGAGGCTTTCGAGCAGCCGTGAGGCAAGCCTTGAACGATCTTCAAGCGGAAGATGCAGGGCATCATCCTGAATTTTTTCGTAGTAACTGACGGATGCAATCATGGACGTTAAGTTAACTCGGGCAGGACTTATGGCGAGCTAGAAGTTTTGGGTCATACTCCGCCCGCCGCAGTCTGGGGACCGTCAGAACCTCGCATCCTTCGGGTTTCCGCCGGAGAGGATGTAGGCGAGTAGGTCTAGCAGTTCGTCCTTGTTGAGCGGGCTGAGCAGGCCGGGCGGCATCATCGAGATGTTGAATGGCTGACGCTTTTTGACGTTGGCGGAATCCACGGTGGTGAGGGCATCCGGGGCGAGGGCGCTGGTCATGACGAAGAGCTTGCCGTTTTCCTCGACGACCACCCGACCGACAACCACGCCGCCGTCCTTGAGGTCGAGCTGCTCGCTCGGGTATTGGTCACTGATGACCTTGGACGGCTCGACGATGTTTTCCGCTAGATCGCGGAGGGTATAGCGGTTGCCAGCACCCGATAGATCGGGGCCACTGTTGCCGCCAGCGCCGCCGAAGTGGTGGCAGTTGATGCAGAGCTGGGACGAAAACATCGCTTTGCCTTGTTGGAAATTGCGGCCCTTGAGGCCGTCTTTGGCAAGCGAGGCGATCTCATCGACGGTGTAATCCTTGCCGGGGCCTTTGGGCATGATGAGGTTAGCGGCAGGGGCTGGCGGCGCTGATTTCGAGAGCGTTTCCAAGGCCGTGCGTTCGGTGGGATCGGTCACGCAATTCGTTAGGGCCTCGTTGCAGATGTTGTTGAGAAAGCCCTTGAAGCTGTTACCGCCGCTCCACTTGGCGGTGCGGGGAAACCAGCCGAAGAAGGTCTTGCGCAGCTCGGGCGTCCAGCCGGTTTTAGCCTCGCGCAGGGCGGTGGCGTAGGCGATGGCCTGGCGATTCGGGCGGCTGTCATGCATTCCGGCGACGGCGGACGCGTAGCCGTCATTGCGAGATAGGAATGCCTTGCTGGCGATGGTGATGT
>JAYVEJ010000165.1:0-2141 GCA_043748885.1 Luteolibacter sp.
TCAAATTCCTGATCGCCTCCAAGTCAGTCACTCGGCTGCGTCCTAGCTGGAGTTCCTCGAGCTTCGTTAAGCTGACGAGCGCAGAAATTTCTGAGATCCTTGTTTCGTCACAGACGAGTTTCTTGAGATTGATGGCGTGTTCGATCCCTTTCAGGCTGTAAACAGGCACTTGGGTTAACTTGAGTTCGGTGAGTTCTGCCATGTCATCCGCTGTGAGTTTCGACCATGGCTTATTCAACGCCTTGCGAACTTCCATCTCTAGCAGTCCATCTTCAAACAACGCATCACATTGAGGAGTGTAGCGCACTCGTGTCTTGCTGCGGATGGCATCCACTTTGGTTTTGGTGTCAGAACCTTTGGCAATGTCCAAGTGGTTATACACCAGATCGAGGGCGACTAACTTGGACTTCCCCCCGAAGTCAGGCACGGTGGTGAGACGATTGTAGGGTACGGCAAGGTTGGTTAAGGTAGAGATGCCCATCAGCGGAGAAATGTCGCTGATGCGGTTTCTACCCACTGCCAATTGTTGCAGCGCGGGCGCGTTTGCCAGAGGAGTTAGATCTGTAATCTCATTCTCTTCGAGTTCCACCGAAACTAGGTTTTTGAGTTCTTTCAGCGCGGCCACGTTGGTAATCGCGTTTGAGTTTAGTTTCAGCACGCTCAGGTTTTTTAACGCCACTAACGATGAGATATCAGTAATTCCACATGAGTTTGCCGAGAGGCTTTGTAGCCCAGTGAGTAATTCCAAGCCGTGGGTATTGCGCAGCGGATGAGTGTCTAACGAGATCTCCTCGATCGCTTCGACATCGCCGTAGGTGAGTTGATCCAGTGGTTTTCCGGCGGCTGCGGCGATCCGCTTTGCCAATCCTTGATCTCCTGCGAAAATACCCACAGGCACCCGGTCATTCGCATGTTTTTCTGCCACCGGTGACCATTCCCTGAAGCTGAAAGGTTTTCCCACCAGCTTGGTGGGTCGTAGCAGATTGAAGACGGCGCTGCCGCCGAACCCGGCGAGTCCTGCGAGTCCGACGACCAAGGTATAGTGAGTGAGCTTGTTCATAATAATAGATTGAATGATTGGAGTTTTTCAGTTGGGTAAAAGTTGTGGTTATTTCTGAGAAGTTGCGGTCTTGCTAGAAATCGCAAGGATACCGGAGTTAGCCTCAATGAGGATGCGATCTTGGCCGGGCTGGTATTCGATGGGCAGCAGCGCGAATGAGCGGTCTGAGAATGTCGCCGTGACGACGACAGAACCTCGTCCGACGCTGGCCTGCCGTTCGTTCTTGGTGATCCCACCTCGGCCCGCCAGCAAGCCATCCCGGGCGAGTGCGAGAATGTCGATCACCACATTTTCCTGAGTGGTCTGAATGATAAGATCCATGGTCTTCACATAACTTGCCGTGAGTTCAAGCGGTGCTTCCGGTCGGCCCATCACGAACAGAATTGCGGGACCGATCTGCTTGCGGATCTCGGCTGCGTGATCGGGCGTGGCTCCGAATGATGGCACCCACGGGATCCAAGCTCCCGTCTCGCTAAGGTATTCCAGCCATGCCTTGCCGCCGACTTCTCCGCGCAGTGCCGGTGCCCACACGAAGCGGGCCGCCACTCCGGCGGACCGCAGCGCGGCCACTCCGAAGATGGCGCAATCCACCTCGCTGCCGTAGCCGCCTTTGAGAACCGTCAGCGGGTCCAAGTCCCCCCGCTGCGGCAGAGTGTATGACAGTGCGGGTTCTAGTAATTCCACATGCGCTACCGTCCATGCAAGCACCGCCTTCGCCGCCTCATCCGCCATGGTGGCAGTGGCTGTCATGGGTAAAAAAAGCTGCGCCAGCGTGGTCAACCACGCCGGTTTGGACGTGTGTTCCTGCCGGATCCGGTAGGGCAGCAGATAGGCCACCACCTCGTCATTCGTCAGTTTGCGGTTGGCATAAAACCGGTCCTTCACCGTCTCCACTTGGCGCACATGCTGGATGAATCCCTCCGATGTCAGGTGGTCTTTATCGAGGTTTCCAAGCGTCAGGGCTAACTGCATCACCAGCAGCTCAGAGGTGGAGTCATACATCGCCAATCCCACGTCCTTCTGCACTTGATCCAAATAACGATAGGCAAGCTGTTTGTCGCCCACAGTGTCATCGTAAAAT
>JAYVEJ010000166.1:0-5767 GCA_043748885.1 Luteolibacter sp.
GTGATTTCCTCGACGGCGGAAATGATCTGTTTCACGGAGACTCCGACACCGGTGCCGAGGTTGCAACGCACGGACTCGCCTCCTGCTGCTAGATGATCGAGCGCCCGGGCATGAGCATCAGCTAGATCCTCGACATGGATGTAGTCGCGGATGCAGGTGCCGTCCGGCGTGTCGTAGTCGGTGCCGAAAACTTCGAGATGCTCGATTTCTCCAGTCACCGCCATCATCACCCGCGGAATGAGGTGAGTTTCGGGACTGTGATCTTCGCCGATCCGCCCGTCGGGCGAGCAGCCGCTGGCATTGAAGTATCTCAAACAAGCGAAGCGCAGACCCCACGCGGTGCCGCAATCGGCGAGGATCGTCTCGACCATCAGCTTGCTCATGCCGTAGGGATTGATCGGCGCTTGGCGGTTAGACTCGGTGATCGGGAGCTTATCCGGCACGCCATAGGTGGCGCAGGTGGAGGAGAAAACGAAGACCTTGCAGCCGCAGTCCTGCATCACTTGCAGCAGCTTGATCGGCTCAGCGGTGTTGTTCTGATAGTATTTCAGCGGGTTTGTCACCGACTCGCCGACGTAGGCGTAGGCGGCGAAATGGATGACCGCGCCGAACTGATGTTTTTCAAAAAGCGAGCGCACCAGAGCCTGATCACCCACCTCACCGACGACGAGCTCGACCTGTGGATCAATGATCGCTTGGTCGTGACCAAACACGAGATTGTCCAGAACCACGATCTTACGGCCTTGCCCGGCTAACAATCGAACCGTGTGGGAGCCGATGTAACCGGCTCCTCCGGTGACAAGAATCGGGGCGTGGGAGTCAGTCATGGTTTCGTCTGCGGGAGGAAACCGGAGAAACGCCTCGCCTGTCAACCCAAGCCAGTCGGATGCGGAAAATTCTCCGAAAAACCGTTCGAATTGTTCCAAGACCTATGCTGTCATAGACGCATGAAGAAAAATCTTCGCTATTTGGCCGGTGCCGCAGTGGGAGCTGTGGTTGCCATGGGTTTCACCTCCTGCGTTTATGATCCTTACTACGCTTCACCTGGGGTGGGAGTGTCTTATAATTCCGGCTATGGCGACGGTTATGGCTATGGCAACAGCGGGTTTTCCACCTCCGTTTTCGTCGGCACGGGTGATCCGAGCTGGGGCTATGACCCCACCTGTTATAGTTATTACGACTATCGCAGCCGCCGCTACTACGATCCTTACTCCTACGGCTATTATCCCATCGGCTACCGTCCGCCGGTGGTTTATGGAGTGCCCCATCCCTATGATTGGCATCCGGGCCGTGGCTACATCCGGCCACCTAGCCGCGTCACCAATGTGACTCTTTCAAACTATCGGGATCGCGAATCCCGCTACCGCAACTCAAGCTACGGCTGGGCCAAACAGGTCCAGCAACGGCCCGTGACCTCCGGCAGGCAGCAACAGGATCGCCAGCAGCAGAGCGTGAGTGGCAGGAAAATTTCCCAAGTGCCTGACTACCGTTCGGGTTCGGACACCCGCTCGTCGGGTGGCTATTCCCGCGAGAGTCAGATGCGGGAAAACTCGCGAACCGACGTTCGCAAACAAGGCAACGGACTTCCATCCCGCTACAACGCTCCCGTGACGTCCTCCCAGCAACAGCAAGCCAGGCAAGGACAACGCACCAGCCAGCCTAACAAAAACTACCGCCCCCAACCGCAGGGCAAGCCGCAACAAGCGGATCGCCCACAGAAGCAAAAACAATCTGGGGAAGATAAAAAGGGCGACCGCCAATATCGCTAACTGATACCCGTCCACTCGGACTCACTCGCCTCTCGCCGCTCCCTGTCGCGGCGGAGGCGTTTTAGCGTAATCCGGGGGCGCAAAAGCCACCTGCCAAGCAGCCAGCCGGCCAAGCCGCCGCCGAAATGGCAGGCGTGGCCCAGTTGGAACCAGCTCCCCATTCCATGATCGGCAAGCCAATTTCCAAGCGCGGAAAATCCGGGCAAGCCGAGGCTGGGATCGACCAAGGCGAGAGCCAACTCGGTCGTTAGAATTCCCAGTCCCAGACTTCTTCCCGAAATGGGAATCGGCATCATCCGCGATTGCGGGGACAAGGTGGTCAGCAACAACAGCAGCGCCATGCACCCTCCTGATAGACCGACAAGCAAAGGGGCGCTAGAGCCGCTGGGGGCCAAAATCAAATGACCCATCCCGCCGCCGAGCACTCCGAAAAGGGTGGCTTTGACCGTGACAGCGTGCCCGGCCATGTGCTCGATTCTGGACCCGATCAGCAGCAGGAAAAGCGAGTTCAGCCCGACGTGGAGCCACCCGCCGTGCAAAAATCCGTACGTGAAAATCTGCCAGATTTTCCCAGCTAACACTTCCTGACGGGTCAGTCCGAACGTTTCAAACCACGCCCGCGCTGGCAGCAGATCTTGCCCGCCCACAGCCGTTACCAGCAATTGGATCCCCAAAACGAGAGCCACCCAAGTCCAGCACGCAGGCGAACTCCCGAGCTGGCGCAGATTTCGCGCCGCATTGGAAAATGGCCCACCGTGAGAAGTCATGACGGTGGACGGCGTTAGAGATTTCCGACCGATCCGGCTATTTCACCACCCGCGCCCGCGGCTCGCGGTGGAGAACGTCGCCGCCGTCGGCACTGGTCACAAATGGCCCACCTTCCAGCGGAGCCACGCCGGTGAACGCCACATCCGGCAGGTCCGTCGGTCGTCCGGCTAACGGGAAATCCTTGCGCAGTGGGAAATACGGATAGCCCTCCCACATCAGGATCCGCTTCATGTTAGGATGGCCGGTGAAAGGAATGCCCATCATGTCCCAAACCTCGCGCTCGTGCCAATCCGCACCCACCCATAAATCCGTCGCAGACGGCACCGTTTCATCCTCGCTGACCTTTGCCTTGATCCGCAGATGCTTCGAATCATCGAGCGTCGCAATTTCATACACCATCTCGAACCGCGGATCGTCGCCGCAGTGATCGAGGCTGGAAATATCCAAGATCATCTCGTAGCCGAGGTCGTTTTTGCATTTAGCAAGCACTGCGTGCAGCGAGCCTAGCTCCACCCTCACGGTCTGCTCGCCACGAAACTCAAGGGTTTCCCAAATCGCTTCTCCGAACGATTCGCGGAGTTTAGTGGCATCGGCTGCGGCTGACATTGCTTAATTTCTGTTGAAAAATTTCAGGCGTTCTCTTCCAGGAACGTCCGCTTCTGGTCCATCGTGGATGGCTCGCCCTCGATCTTCGTTTGAAGCTTCATCAGGCCTTCGATCAACGCCTCAGGCCGCGGCGGGCAGCCGGAAATATAGACATCCACCGGGATCAATTTGTCGATTCCCTGAAGCACTGCGTAGCTGCGATACATCCCGCCGCTCGATGCGCAGGCACCCATCGCGATGCACCATTTCGGCTCGGGCATCTGGTCCCAGACCCGTTTCACCGCCAGTGCCATCTTGTACGTCACCGTCCCGGAAACGATCAAAACATCCGCCTGACGCGGCGAAAACCGCATCACTTCCATCCCGAAGCGGGAAATGTCGAAGCGGCTCGACGCCGTCGCCATCAGCTCGATTGCGCAGCAAGCCAAGCCCATCGGCATCGGCCACAGCGAGTTTTTGCGCATCCAGTTAATCGCGGCATCCACGCGGGTGATGATCACATTGCCCTCAATCTTCGAATCGTAAGCTGTGTGAAGGGTGCTGGGAGAAGGACTGACCATGGTGCTTTGCGGGGTAGGCGGTGGAGATTGCCCTCGCGGCTCCGTCCTCTCAAGCCGTTTGTGAAAATTTTCACAAAGCCCACGCGGGTGACGATTCCGTCAGCAAACGAATCTGGTCGCAGCCTGACCGGCAGCGAGTAGTTTGGCGGCGTCCTCATGGAGTTATTTCTCATCGATGCCATTGGCCCGTTCTTCCGGGGCTACGACAAACCACGAGTCAACTGGTCGAAAATCCCGTTCTCCCATCTCGTCGGTGCGGATGAGCGACAATGGTCTCAAATCGAGGCAGATCTGCGGAAATTCGCCCGCGAGGTTTCCGCCCAAGGCTACAACGCGGTGTCGTTAAACGACCTTGCCCACCTCGCTCCCCACCCGCTGCATGAACCGGAAGTCGCCGCGCAAATTGCTATTTTCCGGGAAAAATTCCGGCGGCTCTTCGACCTACTCCGCGACGAGTTCGGGCTGAAAATCTATCTCACCACAGATGTCCTGCCGATGACCCCGGCGGTGGCGGCGGGACTCGGCGACGACCTGCAAATCCTTGCAAATTATTACCAAGCTCTGGTCTGCGCGGTGCTCGACGATTTCCCGCAGTTAGACGGCCTGATCCTACGCATCGGCGAGAGCGACGGCCACGACGTGAGCGATCCCATCCGCACCCAACTCCACCTAACAAGCGCCCGCGAAACCAACCAACTGCTCCACTTGTTATTGCCCGAATTTGAAAAGCGCGCCCGCAATCTCATCCTCCGCACTTGGACCGTGGGCGCCCACCGGATTGGCGATCTGATCTGGCACGAGAACACTCTAGCAGACACGCTGCAAGGCGTAGATTCGCCGAACTTCATCGTCTCCATGAAACATGGCGAGAGCGACTTCTTCCGCTATCTGCCGCTGAACCGGGCGTTTTTCCGGCTGCCGCAGAAGAAGATCATCGAGCTGCAAGCACGCCGCGAATATGAAGGCGCGGGCGAATATCCGTCGTTCATTGGCCGCGATTGCGAGCAGTTCGCCCGCGAGCTAACAGTGGCGCAAAACATGCTCGGCATCTCGGTGTGGTGCCAGACCGGTGGCTGGCATCGGTTCCGGCGGCTGGCATTTCTGGAGGCGGGAAACCGCGACGTTTGGATCCGTCTCAACACCGCCGCAGCCATCGGGGTGTTTCGATTTGGGAAATCCGTGGAAGCCATCATCGCTGAATTTTCGCCCCACCCGGCGGCGGTTCTCGAGTTGTTGCGCCACGCGGACACGCTGATTCACGAGCTGTTATACATCGAGGAGTTCGCCCGCCAGAAGTTGTTTTTCCGGCGTGTTCGAGTTCCGCCGATGCTGCACCTGTATTGGGATTGCATCTTCATCAACCACGGCGTGCGCAAGATCGTCGCCCATTTCATCAACGACCCCGAACGCGCCCTACGTGCCGGCGAGGCCGCAGCAGAGTTATTTCCGCGGATGATCCAGCTTGCCCGCGAGGCGGAGCTGCCAGTGGATGACATCGAGCACATGCGCGACGTTTTCGGGATCATCTTGTTAGCCCGCAGATACTATTTGCTGCCCTTCGATGAAACGATGGCGGAACAAATCCGGGTCGCCAAGAAACACTACAAGCAATGTTGGCCCAAGGAAATCCGCCAGCGCTACCGGGTGAAAGTTTCCTTCGTCCCCTTCAAACTGAAACGCCGGACCATCGCCTGGGCCGTCGGGTTGATGGTGCGCAAAAAACGCGGCTACCGGCTCATCGACCATTTTTTCACCCTAAGCTTGTTAGGGTTTGCCTACCGGATTTTCCGCGCCCGCGCACCGCAAGCACTTCCCGCCTTCATGCGGGAATCCGCGATGGGCGTGGATGTGCTTTTCAAATAGCAACAAGCCAAGTCTCCTCCCTTTGCATGACCGTCTGCACCCGCTTCGCCCCCAGCCCGACAGGACGGCTGCACCTTGGTCACGTATTCGCGGCGCGGGTCGCCCATGCTCTGGCGCGAGACGCCGCCGGAGTTTTCCTGCTGCGTCATGAAGACATCGACGGCCTCCGCGTACGCGAGGAATTCTATCAGGGCATCGAGC
>JAYVEJ010000167.1:0-2139 GCA_043748885.1 Luteolibacter sp.
TCTCCATCGCCTCCGATGAGGATTTCGTCAAGGCAGGTGTTGGCGCGGCTTTTGTGCCAGTCGAAAAGGACTCCATGTTCGGCGTGGTGATAGACCCAAAAATATCCCGATGCGGTTTTGCCGGCTCCGGGTTCTAAACATCGCACCGGGGTTTCATCGACTTTGAGGTAGTCGGCCTCGCGCAGGCGGGCGGCGATGAGTTGATAGAGCGGCTTCAACCGGTCGGCGAGGTGGTCGTGCCAGGAGCACATCAGGTTGCGGGTGAGTTCGGGTGCCGTGGGCGGCTTTGAGTTTCCATTGCTCGCGGTAAAAGGTGCTGTGGTAACAGAATTTCTGGGTGAGCAGGTGGGCTCCGAGCGATGGGGTGAGCACGCTGCCGGGTAGCAGGCAGGGTTCTAACGGCGCGGTGAGCGGAACGGCGTCCACTTCGTTTATCCGCACATGGGTGAGCCGCTTGATGATCTCTAACGTAAAGGCGGCGGGTTTGACGTGGAGGCGCTCGCTGGTTTCCTCACCTAGCAGGCGGAAGTCGTCGGGCGCGGCAAGTACGTCGGGATGGATGATTTCGCGCACGACGGTGGGCAGACTCTTGAGGGACTCGCTGAGTTTGCTTACGCGGCGGGCGCGGGTCTTCGGTTCTTTTTGATCTTGGGATTCAGCCGCCGGTCCTTGGTCTGCGGGCGCGGCGGCTTCGGGCTTTTTTGCCTCGTCTCCGAGGAACTCCAAGAGGAGTTGATCGTGACTCATCTTCTCGCTTTTTGCGCCGTAAATGCGCTTGAGCAGTGCCGCGACGATGCCTTTCTGGACCGCGAGTTCCGCTTCTAACGAAGCGACTTTCGCGGTGAGTTCGACGATCTGTTGGACGGGCGTGTTGATGAATAATCAACTAGCAAATGACATGCCATGGGCGGGTAAAGATATGATATTTATCGTAATTCATACCATGGTCGCTGCAAGCCGTCGCGCAGGTCGATCCCGTCTGTTAGCATGGCCAGCGCGGTGGGTTTGATGATGAGCTTGCGGCGGTCGCCGTCGATGTCCTGCGGCCAACTGAAGGTGCCTTTTTCAAGCCGTTTTGCGACGAGCCAATATCCAGTTCCATCGAAGTAGAGGATCTTGATGAGGCGGCGGGATTTGTTAGTGAAGAGGAAGGCGGCACCACTGAGCGGATCGAGACCGAGGTGGTTGCGGGCGAGCGCGGCGAGGGTGTTGAAGCTCTTGCGCATGTCGCAGGGTTCGAGCGCGACATAGATTTTTAGGTTGCCGTTGAAAGTGAGCATGGCGGTTAGCTTCAGGCGAGGTGGCGGAGGAGGGCGGCGAGCAAACGGATCTGCTCGGTATCCGATGCGCGGACGACGGCACCGCCGGGTAGTTGGACTTCAAGCGCCGGTCCGTTGGCGGATGATGCGACCTCAGCAAAGAGGAAGGCCGGAGTGTTCCCACGCGATGCGGTTTGATCACCCCGTTTCTGCGCTCCGATCCAAGCTGCTAGAGTGGGATACTTGATTCCGCATTGCCGGGCGAAGACCGGGGCGCTCAAGCTGCTGGATTCAAAAGCGGCGAGAACCTCGCGCTTGTATTGGGGAGTGTAACGGGTGCGCCCGGTTTGATCGGATTTGACGATGGTGCCGACGGATTGGTCAATGTTGGTTTCCATAGGACGGGAATCCTACGCCCAAGAAGTCGCCGAGAGATAGTGGGGTTCTGTTGACCGTTTACGTTTCTCACGCCGTTTGTGGAGTGGGACAAAAGCAGGCAGCTCGAAAAGCCGCCCTCCATCTTGCGCGAAGCTGACCGCTGTGCGGCGGAGGTGATGCGGAATTTATCCTTGTAAATTGTATTTTTAAAAAGCAATTTGCGAGGATGATTTCCCGAGTGAGAGCAGAGGCAGAAGTGCGGCAGTCGCTCGCCCAAGCTCCGGTGACGGCCCTGCTCGGTCCCCGGCAATGCGGAAAAACAACCTTGGCTCGGCAGATCGGCGACCAAGCGGGAGCGACCATCTTCGACATGCAAGACCCGCAAGTGGTGGCGGCGTTTCAAAATCCAAAACTCGTTCTTCCCCCGTTAGAAGGCCTCATCATTTTGGACGAGGCGCAGCTAGTTCCCGCGCTCTATCCGGTGTTGCGGGTGTTGGTGGAC
>JAYVEJ010000168.1:0-2135 GCA_043748885.1 Luteolibacter sp.
GTCCGTGATCGCTTTCCCCATCACATCTTCCGAGTTTTCATCAATCGTCTTGTAGGTCTCCTTGGCGTATTTCTCGAGGGTCTTGAAGTTCAGGCTGAGCCAGAATCCGGTGCGGGTTTCGCCTGGACTATCGGCCTTGGCGATGAGGTCGAGCGCTTGGTTCTTCGAGGTGGAGGCGGCGAACCACTTGTCACCCACCGTGACGGATGGCACGAAGTCGTCGGTTAGAAACGGCATCGGGAAGAACCAAGTGGTGTTACCTCCACGTTCGGAACTCATCGGTTTTTGCATCGGGATATCCTGCCCGGCCATCTCGCTGACTTTGGCCAGCGTGCCGGTGAGAGTGGTGTTCATTTTAGTCCATGAGCCAGCAAGTTTGGCGCGGTCCGTCACCGGCGCGATGATGGAAATACGTGGCACCTTGGCCTTGTCTAACACCGCCTGAGAAATGCCGGGGATGGCGGGAGCACCGCCGTTGAAATCGACGACCAAGGCACTTTCTTGGCCGAGGCTACCGCCGAAATCCTCGCCGAAGGCATCCCACAGCGCCACCATGTCTGGGCGGAATTTGCCGTCGATCATCTTCGCCATTTCCTTGAACTGGATCATCTCGGCGTTTTCGGTCGGGACATCGGCGACTTTCATCGTCATGGCATACACCGCTTCGATCAGCGCCTCGTAATACGCGCGGGACTTCTCGTCGAAGGCGGCATCCTTGGCCACATCCATAAACAGGAAGACGTCTTCCGAATCGCCAAGTCGGCTAAGCTTGTTAGGGGTTTTCCAGTCGACCATGCCCGCATCCGAGCCGCCGCAAGATTCGATCTTGAGTCCTTGTTCGAAAAAGGCGACCGAGCAGACGGAGTCGCTGCGGGTGAGCTTGCGCAAGGCCGCTTCGCGTTCCGCCACGATTTGCAACAACGCCTCAAGGTCGCGGGTGTCGCCGAGTCCTTCAGAACCTGCTAGACCGTCCCGTAAGCCATTGGTCAAATCCGCGAGACCACCGGCAGAGTTCGCGAGCGTTTCTAGCGGCTCCTTCTGCCCATAGACCACTGCGGCGAGTTCCTTGGACGCGTAGGCATCGCTGAAGGCAAGCGCCTCCGACGAGACGATCGAGTGCCCCACATCACTGGCGAGCTTGAAGTCATCGACCGAACCGCCGAGGTAAAGCACGACGTAATCGCCAACCGTCCCGCTGACGATCACGAGATCTTTTTTCGCCACCACCGCGAGCAATTGATCGACTGTGGCAGCGTCGAGTTCGCGGTCCATGCTTTCGCGATCTTCGGCCATGGTTGCAGCGAGTTTTGAGCCGAGAATTTTCACACCTTCTAACTTTTGGCCGGCATGTTCGATGGTGACCGGTTCGACCATTCCTTCGGCCACTTCTTCGAGCATGTTCGCATTGGCGATGAGCGCGGCGACTTGCTGGGCAGCGGCCGCGCGATCTGCTTCTTTGGTGCGGAATGCCAAATAGATCGGTGGCAGCTTGGCCTTCTCTAGCAGCGCGATTCCCGACTGCGGGTCTTTGAGGATTTCCTGAAGCAACGCCGCGCCGTATCCCGTTGAAATCGATTCTTGAAGCGCAGCCGTTTTGCCGGATTTCATCATCATGGCGAAGGCTTGGGCGATGGACCGCATTTGGAAATAGGTCATCCGCCGGTTGAGCGTGAGCAGATTTCCCGCTTGCTCAGCGGTCGATTTGCCAAGCGCGATGGTGAATTCAGAGCCGAACAAAGCGGCTGGCCCCATCGCCTCATCGGCCACTTCGGGTTTTCCTAACGGCGAATCGTCGGGCTTGGCAGCATCTTGACCCGGCTCTGCGTCGTCGAGCTGTGGCTCATCTGGGCCGATTCCCGCGCCACCGCCCATTTGTTGCTGGACGAGCTTCCAAAGCTTCGTGCCCTTGAAACGACTGGCGGTTTTCGTGCCGTTGTAAAATGAGATGACCGCTTCCGTGTCCTGCGGCAGATGCTTCGCGAAGCCCAGCTTAGCCGCGCGTTCTTCGGGTCCGATCTTCGGGGAAATGGCCTCGACCACCGGAGCCGTTACTCCGTTAGAAGGAGCTTCCACCACCGCCGCTGGTGCGTCTGGTGCTTTGACTTCTTCCTTTTTCTTGCAAGCCCCGAGACCGA
>JAYVEJ010000169.1:0-5749 GCA_043748885.1 Luteolibacter sp.
GAACTCGTCGGCTTGGTATATTCCTTGACTGACAAGATCAAGGAGGAGGGTGAACCGCTATGGAAACGCCCCGCCGTTGTAGGCTGTGTCGTCCTGCTAGTCGCCCTCATCCTCAACATCATCTTCCGGTAAACTCCAAACTCCATCCATCCTATGAACTTCGATCTCCGCCTGCCGATTGGCATTCTCTTCACCCTGTTCGGGCTGATCCTAACCGGTTACGGTATGATCACTCGGGGCAGTGAAATTTATGCGAAATCCCTCGGCCACAACATCAACATCGCGTGGGGCATCGTCCTGCTAGTTTTCGGTTCCATCATGCTGTTCTTCGCCCTGCGGGCCAGGAAAGCTTGAACTGGCTGTAACTGTTAGCCATCATTCCGCAAGCGCCTCGTTCATTCCGGACGGGGTGTTTTCGTCGGAATTCCTCACTCGATCTCCCCATGAAAATTTCCACTTACACCGGCGGGTTCGTTCAAACGAACGGCTACCTCATCGAAACTCCTGATGGCAATCTCCTCATCGACGCGCCCGAGGGAATCGCCGAGTGGGTCGCCCACTGCGGCGTGCGGGTGGATGATGTGCTTCTAACGCATCAACACTACGACCACGTCACCGATGCCGCCGCGCTCAAGAGCCTTGGCGCTCGCCTGCACGCGTTTGCGGATTATTCGCCGGAACTAACCTTGGAAGATACAGTCCGCTCGTGGGGCATGCCCATTTCGGTGACGCCCTATCAGATCGACCGCCATTTTGTGATGACAGAGCCGTTGCACATTGCGGGTCTCGAAATTTCACTCGCTCATGTCCCGGGTCACTCGCTCGATAGCGTGACCTTATATGTCGCGGAGCACGGTGTTGTATTTTCGGGTGATACCTTGTTCTCTGCATCGGTGGGCCGGACCGATCTCCCCGGCGGTAGCACCACTCAACTGCTAGATGGGATCGCGCGCCATCTCATGACTCTGCCCCCTCGCACTCGCGTGTTACCGGGCCATGGCCCCGCCACCACGATTGGTGAGGAAGCCAGCGGCAATCCTTATTTGGACTGAAACCCAAGATGCCTGCCTCAGCGCGAAACGCATGATGGTGGAAGAGTTGAAGAAAAATTGAATCGCTTCGAGTTTGATCCCGTCTGTGGAGGTGAACTAAAACCAAGGAGGATCTCATGAACTTGAAAAACTATTTTTGTGTGAGCGGCATCGCGGCAATTGCCATCAGCGGGGGAATATGGAGTGTGGGCGTTTCGACGGCTTGGGCTATTGAAAACAGCCAAGGCATGGAGGTGATGACGCGCGGACCGGTGCATGAGGCATTCGCCGAGACCGTGGCCTTCGATCCCACTCCCGGAATCATCGTCACTCAACAGCCGCCCGCCTTGATCGAAGAGGTGATGCCGGACCAGCGTCCGGCGGGCGACAATGTGGCATGGATTCCCGGCTACTGGGGATGGGATGAGGATCAGAATGACTTTCTATGGATCAGCGGAATCTGGCGGAATTTGCCGCCCGGCCGCGAGTGGGTTCCGGGCTACTGGTCCACCGTGGACACCGGCCATCAATGGACTTCCGGCTATTGGCAGGATGCGGAAACCACCGAGGTTGAGTATCTCCCGGAACCGCCGCGCAGCGTGGAGCGGGGGCCTAACATCGCCGCATCTTCGAACGACCAGACATGGATACCCGGAAATTGGCAGTATCGGCAGGATCGCTATGCCTGGCGTGCGGGCTACTGGGTGACCGCCCGCGAAAATTGGTGTTGGACGCCATCCTACTACCGCTGGGCACCCCGCGGTTATGTGTATGTGGACGGCTACTGGGACTATCCGGTGGTGAACCGCGGAGTGATTTTCGCGCCAGTGCGTTTTCAAAGATCTTACTATGAGCAGCCGGACTTTTACTACTCACCGCAGACGGTGATATCACTATCGGTCTTCTCAAATCATTTATTCCTGCGGCCTAACTATGGGCACTATTACTTTGGTGACTATTATGAGCCGAGATATAGAAACAATTACTATGCATCCTATGACTATGGTTCGCGCTATCGTGGTTATGACCCGATCTATGCCTACAACCGCTGGGAAAACCGGCGCGATGGAAACTGGGATCGCGAGCGCCAGAACGATTATGAATACCGCCGGGACCATGCGGAAGCCCGGCCACCCCGGACGTGGGCCGCATTGAATGATCGGCCAGAGCGGGATCGCGAGCGCGGAGATTTCGCGGTGGCGGAGCGCTATGACCGGGTGGTGGACAGCCACAAGGACGGCCGCAATCGTTTCCAGACCGTTAGCAATGACGAGCGCCAGCGGTTTGTTTCCCAGAAGAATGAGATTCGCAACTATGGGCGGGAGCGCCAGCAGCGGGAAGTGAGCGGCACCCAAGCGAAGGGCGATTCAGAGGGTCGCGTCCAAGCAACCCGCGAGAAGGCGACCCGCTCGCCACTGGCGAGTAAGCAGTCGGAACGTTCCGAGAAAAACGGCGGGCCACCGGAGCGCCTGCAAAAGCGGAATTCTGAAAAGGGAGAAATAGCGTCTAACGACGGCAGGAGTGGCAAGGCTTCCCAAACCGGCCGCAATGCCATGGAAACTTCAAAAGCAATCACCAGAGAGGCCGACAAGCGCGGTGGAAATGCGACGGCCAAGACCATGAGTGAACCAAATCCTAATGGTGAATCCCGCACGAAACCCGGCCAACGCCGCGCTGATGCGACCGTTTCAAAGGCCAAGCCGCAACAGGCCGCAGAATCCAGTCGGCGGCCTAACACTCAGGCTGGCGGCAAGTCGGAAATGGAACGCAAGGCCACGCCTTCAACCGCTTTCAAGGGCAACTCGGAACCCAAGCGCAACGCCACTCCGGGCGTGAAGACGATGGAAAAGCCGCAGGCTAACAACGACAGTCAGCCGTCCGAAAAACGCGCGAATAATCCCAATGCCCAGCGCCGGGAGCAGCCGACGCCGCAACGCCAAACGACACCCCAAACCGAGCGGAGGTCGGCGCAGCCGGAGCCGAGAAACCCGTCCAAGCAAGAAGCTCCGAGCCGGAAAGCTTCACCCGCTCCTGCCCGCGAACCCATTCAAAGGGCCGCTCCCCAAAACGCTCAACCGAGACCGCAGCAGCAGCAGTCCCAGCCGCAACGCCCACAAGCGCCGCGCCCTGAGCCGCAGCAGTCGCAACCCACTCCGCAACGTCAGAAGGCCGCTCCCCAAAACGTCCAACCCAGACCGCAGCAGCAGTTCCAGCCGCAACGCCAACAACCGCCGCGCCCCGAGCCGCGCCAAGCGCAACCTGCGCCCCAGCGTCAGTCCGCGAGGCCGGAACCTCAATCCCAGCAGTCAGCTCCGCGACCGCAGCCCGAAGCGCGACCTTCCCGCAAGACCGAAGCAACCAACGACCCAAAGTCCGAAGATAAGAGAAACCGCTAGAATCGCGCAAGTTTACAAAAGCCAAGGAGAGGCGATCTCCGAATCGCCCACGTCAATGGGTTGCCGATGGAAAGGAGCATTCGCTCTGCGTCATCGGGCATCCATTGACACGCGGATCGGAGTCCGCGGCTCCTTGGGGGGCTTTACCAACTAGATTTAAGCCAGGAAAATTTG
This sequence comes from Luteolibacter sp., assembly GCA_043748885.1. Taxonomy (GTDB): domain Bacteria; phylum Verrucomicrobiota; class Verrucomicrobiia; order Verrucomicrobiales; family Akkermansiaceae; genus Luteolibacter. The sequence continues at coordinate 3,602 of JAYVEJ010000169.1, forward strand.
GGGCAGAAATACGGGAGTTCTTGTGATTTTTGTGCCAATCGATTCTAACACGGCCTCCGAGAGGGTGACCGACTCTTAATTCGCAGTCATCTGCCTGCTGCGGGGAGCGGATACCGTCACGCCGGGTCGTGAATCCGTGGATGAAGTCAATGTCGAAGAATTTAGACACATGCGGCAGTGACGAACAGTTCACTAAATTCTGTTCTTAAAAACGCAACCTTCTCAGTTTGTTCGGGAGGATTGGCAGAAGATGATCGAAACCTCATTCTCGTAGGTGCTAGGCTGCATCCATTTCTCACCCGCTGGAAGTCCCGGTCCCGATGCAATGGATCTGAAAAACTTCAAAAACTTTAAAGTCGCGTGGATTGAGGGTCCAAACTTCACGCACTCCGGCCACCTGCCAAGTAGCGGCAATCAAAGTGACTAGCAGCCTGTCGAACTTTTGATTTTCTTGAGACGTGTCGATATGCAGGCGTCCGCGGGCAAGGCGCTACCACAGGTCGTGGGTTCCGAATTGGCGAACTCCAAAAATTCAAGCGGTCGTTTAATCTTGTGGGCTGCGGGCATATTATGAAGCCTTGTTTTTTTTGACGGTTTTGCGGGAATGATCTATGTTAGATTGTGCGTTTCCCAAATGAAAACGGATGTCGTTTCTCGCGGGCTGCCGGGTGCCGCAAGATAATCGTTAGAACGCTCCGTGGCTTCACGCCACCGCTGGTTGCTTGGATTGGCTGATGTGATAGAGTCGCTTGATGTTGTAGGCGAGCCGCACCAGGGTCCATTCGAGATCGACTTTACCGAGGCCGCGAAGATGAAAGCGGCGGAAGCCAAGTGCTTCCTTGATGATGCCAAAGACGGGTTCGACTGTTTCTTTGCGCAATCCATATAACTCTTTTCCGGCCGAAGTGGTGGTGCGCCATGCCATGACTTCGGCGATCAAGGCCCCTTCGGGCGGGGCGGGCGGGTCTTGCCGTTGCTCTAACTCGGCGATGGTGCGACCGTGTTTTTTGCGACCTGTGGCGGCGAGAACTTGCGGGCCGCCGCCGGTTTCCACTTGGGTGACGGCGGCGGCGCTGTAGTAGCCGCTGTCCACGAGGGTGGTGCCGACTTGCCCGGCTGCGGTGCTGATGGAACCGAGTGCGGGGATGAGTTGTTGTTTGTCGTTAGGGGCGTCGGTGACGTAGCCGCCGACGATCAGGCGACTTTGCACTTCCACGGCGGCTTGGGCGTTGTAGCACTGTTGGAATGCTCCTCCGGCTTTCATGATCCGGCTTTCGGGATCGGTGAAGTTGTATTGGTCTTTCGGGCCGGGTTCTGGCTTGGGTGGCGCGGGGGGCTTACCTGGTGGCTTACGGCCGGTTTCGCGTTGTTTGCGTTCGCGGTCCTGGAGTTTTTGTTGATAGACTTCGGTTTCCTCGCGGCATCGTGCGGCGGCGCGGGCTTCGATGACGGCGGTGGCTTGCTTGAGTTTTTCGATGCGCTCTTCGCGGCGGGCGATCTCGGCTGGGATGCTGAGGCCGTCCTGGAGCGGGGTGCTGTCGGCGTCTTCGGCTTTGGCTAACAGTTCGGCGATCTGGTCTTCGAGGAGTTTCATTTGCTCGGTGGCATGACCGTGGCTGACCGCTCCGTGTTTGCTGGCGTTGGCAAGGATTTTGGTGCCGTCGATGGCGATGGTAATGTCGCCAACCTTGAGGATTTGGGAGAGCGCGGCGCAGTGGAGGATGCGGTGGAAGGCGCTTTCCATGAGTTCCTTGTTGTCGCGGCGAAAGGTGCAGATGGAGTCGTGGTCGGGGTGGGTGTCGCCGGTGAGGAAGCGCACGGCAAGGTTTTCGTAGGTGAGTTTTTCAATTTTGCGGCTCGAAAATGTGCCGGTGGCGTAGCTGTAAATGAGCAGGCCGAGCATCATGGAGGGCGGATATTGTGCGCTGCCGGTGCCGCGGTGATTGATTTTCGCGGAGCTGAGATCGAGCAGCTTCACGGCATCCATCACGAAATGCACGATGTGGTCGGCTGGCACCCAGTCACGAAGATCAGGGGGCAACAGCATCGGGGTGTCATGATCCACGGAGACGAAACGAACTGCCATGCGCGGAGTGTGGTCGAAGCGCGGCGGATTTTGAAGCTTCTTCTAAGTCCGACAGGCTGCTA
>JAYVEJ010000170.1:0-5745 GCA_043748885.1 Luteolibacter sp.
GCATCGGGGCGGCTGCTCCAGGCTTTGGATTGTTCCGCAGGGGTGGCGGCGATGCGCATTTCCAACGCCCACTTGTCGGTCGCGAGTTGATAGCTTTTCTGGATCCGTTGCGCATCTGCTAGAGCGGCGTGGGCCTGCGAGAATGCCAGCAGGGAAATCAAGGTGATGAGTGAGACCAGGCGGTGCATGATGTTAGGAAAGGACGAAAGCGGCGGCATTCTCGCGTGCCAAGTGGTCCGCCGCAACCATCGACTCTAGGGTGCAGGACGTCTGCGCTGGGTGGGCGTCCATGACGGCGGCGACGCATTGCCAGATGCCGGGAAATGAAATTTTTCCCGCGCGGAAGGCATCCACCGCGACTTCGTTAGCGGCATTATAAACGGCGGGCAGCGTGCCACCCGTTAGCCCAGCGCGGCGGGCTAGGTCGATGGCGGGGAAATCGGCAGTGCGCGGTGCTTCGAATTCCAATTTCGCCAAGGCCGGGAAATCCAGCGGGCGCAGTCCGCCGCAGACGCGCCGCGGCCATGTTAGGGCGTATTGGATCGGGAAGCACATGTCGGTCCGGCTGAGCTGGGCGAGCACTGAGCCGTCGCTGAACTCGACCATCGAGTGGATGATGCTCTGCGGGTGGACGACCACGTCGATGCGCTCCATGCCGATGCCGAACAGCCAGCGGGCTTCGATCATTTCGAGACCTTTGTTAAACAGCGTGGCGGAGTCGATGGTGATTTTCGGCCCCATTTCCCAAGTCGGATGTTTGAGGGCTTGGGCGAGAGTGACGCTGGCGATTTGGTCCGCCGGCAGCGTGCGGAAGGGGCCGCCAGAGGCCGTTAGAATGAGCCGACTGACTTCCGCCTCGCCGCCGCGGTGGCCGTCGAGGCATTGGAAAATCGCGTTGTGCTCGCTATCGACAGGTAGCAGTTTCACCCCGCGTCGCTGGGCGGCGGCGGTGATGATTTCCCCGGCCATGACGAGGATTTCCTTGGAGGCGATGGCCAAATCCTTGCCCGCTTCGATCGCTGCTAGAGCCGGATGCAGCCCGGCGGTGCCGACGATGGCGATGAGCACGATGTCCGCGCCGACCAGCGTGGCGAGCTCTAGCAGCCCATCTGCACCGAGGTGGATTTGCACGCCGGGAGGGAGCAGGGCGCGGAGTTCTGCTTCCTTCGCGGCATCGTAAATCGCGACATGCCGCACGCCGGTCTCGCGGGCTTGGGCAGCGAGCTTTGCGAAATTTCCACAAGCGGCGAGGGCGACGATCTCGACCTCATCCGGCAAGCCATGCGCGACCTTGAGCGTCGAGCAACCGATGGAACCGGTGGAACCTAACAACACAACGCGGCGTTTGCGTGACGGGGAACTCATGCGGTGGGAAGTAGCACCCATTTCAGGTAGAAATAGAGGGCGGGCGCGGTGAAGCAGAGGCTGTCGATGAGGTCGAGCGAGCCGCCGATGCCTGGCAGCATGGTGCCGGAGTCCTTGGCGTTGATGGCGCGCTTGAGGACGCTTTCCGCTAGATCGCCGATGACGGCGAGGACGGCTAACAACAATCCGAGAAAGACCACATGCCCCCAGCCCTTGAAGAACGCGAGGTCCACGGGAAATAGCGCATACAGCCCGCAGGCTGCGAGCTGTGAGAAGAGCAATGCCCCGCCGAAACCTTCCCAGGTTTTTCCCGGACTCACATGCGGGATCATCTTGTGACGGCCGATCATGGAGCCGACGATGTAAGCACCCATGTCCGTGAATTTCGTCACCGCTAACAGCCACAATAGAAGGAACGCTCCCGAGTTGCTGACGAGGCCGGGAATCGCGTTAGCACCCGGGGCGATGAAGGTGACACGCGCCGCGCAGTTGAACAAAAAAGCGATGTAAACGAAGCCTAGCACATTCGCGGCCACCGCCACCAGTCCCTCAAGGCCGCGGATGGGATTGCGTAGTTGCAGGGCGAACGGCACTGCGATGGCGACGAAAACCGCCAGCGCATCCACATCCTGCGGCACCGAGGCACCGCCACGCAAGAAATGCCAATAAATGCCGCCGCTGTAAACGACCGCTAACAGGATGCCGAAGCGCGGGAAACATTTCACCGCCGCCGCCCGCAGCATTTGGAAATACTCGATGGTAGCGATCATCGCCAGCACGCCGATCAGCCCGAGAAATGCCCACGAGCGGTGGCTGAAAAAAATGGCCGTCACCAGCCCCCACAAGAGCAGGGTACTGGCGCTGCGGCGGGCGAAGACGAGCGCTTTGGATTGGGTAGGAGGCAGCGGGGTTTCGGCCATTCTTGGCGGCATCCAAGACGGCCCCGGCAGGCGTGGCAACTCATTCCAGCCGCAGCCGCGCAACCTTTTTTCAAGAACGCGGTTTGATGACCGCACGAGGCTGGGAAACGGCCTTAGAACTCCAACTAAAACCAATGATGAAAGCTATCAAACTAATCACCCTGGGAGCCTTGATCGGCACCTGCAGTTTTGCCGCAGCTCAAGACGCTGCTCCTGCCCCGCCACCTGCTCCTGCCCAAGGCGAAAAACCCAAGCGCCCGGATCGCCCGCCGCGCGAAATCCCTCCCGCGATCCTCAAAAAGTTCGACACCGACGGCGACGGCAAACTCTCGCCCGAAGAGGGCAAAGCGATGCGTGAAGCCCGCCAAGCGGAGATGCTCAAGAAGTATGACAAAGACGGAGACGGCAAGCTCTCCGACGAGGAGAAGAAGGCGAGGGACGAAGACATTGCCGCCAAGCGCAAGGCCATCGTCGAAAAATACGATGCTAACAAGAATGGCAAACTCGATCCCGAGGAAATGAAGGCGGCAATGGATGCCGGCGAGGAAATGCCATGGGGCGGACGCGGCCCAGGCGGCGGCAAACGCGACGGCGACAAAGGCGGACCTAAGCCTGCCGACGCACCACCTGAATAAACTGATCCCGGTCCAACGAGCGGCCGGACCTCTCATTCGCCGCAGGCTGGAATTTACCGGCCTGCGGCTTTTTCGCGAGCAGCCGTGAGTTCAAGCTTTGGCGAGCTTGCTGACATCCCAAGCCGCTTGGCCGAGTTCGGCGTTGATTTCGTTAAACTCGCCGACTTCCGCCTCGGTGAAAAGCAAGCCACCGGCCTCGTCAGAGCGCTTGCGGGCACCGGCTTCGATCTGCCCGGGTAGCATGGAAGCGTCATTGCCGTGGCCGAGAATGTCGTCGATCACCGCCTTGAGATTTTCGATTTGGCTGCGGCCTTGGGCGAAGTTTCCGCCGGAGATCGCGTCGGGGTGGATCACTTGGAAATAGAAGACTGGGGTGTTCTTTTCAGCCGCAGCCGTGAGTTTGCGACCGCGGAGGGTGGGCAACGAGCCGCCGATGAGGCCACCAAAAATTTCGTTGAGCAGCGACATGCCGTAGCCTTTGTGACCGCCGAAGGGGAGCAGCGCGGCGACTTCGTTGGGGTCGATGGTTGGTTGGCCGTTGGCATCCACGGCGGCGCCGGGAGGCAGCATTTTTCCCTCGCGTTTGAGTGCTTGGACGCGGCCCATGGCGACGGTGGAAGTGGCCCAGTCCATCACGATCGGGAAGCCGTTAGCCTCGGCACTGGGGATGCCCCACGAGTGCGGGTTGGTGCCGAGTGTCGGGAATTTCCCGCCGAATGGGACCACCTCGGCGAGAGCGGAGGTGCAGTTCGTATAAGCATAGTAGCCGCGTTCTGCCGCTTCCATCACATAGCCGCCGCCCCACAGATAGTGGAAGGCATTGTCCACGGCGATCTGGGCGATGCCATACTGGTCGGCCAGCGCGATCGCGCGGTCGATGGCGCGGTAGGCGACAGATTGGCCTAACTTCTTGTTAGCGTTCCAGCGCTCAGAGGCGGGGAAACGAGAGGGCAGGACTTCGATTTCCGCGCCGGGAGTGCAACCGCCTGCTGCCGAGCCGAATAAGTGGTCGAGATGCAGGGCTTTGAGCGCATGGTGGGTGCGGATGCCATGGCGGGCGGCCTCGGCGGCGAGTTTAGCCCCTTCTGCGGACTCCTCCGCCGTGAAGCCGCGCGACTGATAGGCTAGGGAAACGAGGGCATCGTGATCGTGGCGGGGAATGACGAGGAATTCGGACATAGTTGATGGAGTGAAGGGGCGGAGATGATGCCGGTAACTCACCTCATGTCCAGCGGGATGGCATCACACTTCACCTCCAAGAAAATGAGCCGGCCGGGTGATCCAGAGAATGCTGGGGGGCGCATTCTCCGGTCACGCCGGCCGGCGGCACAGTGGGGGGGAAGTTATGGGAAACTCGCTTCGGAGCCGTCGCTGAAATTAACCTGCATCGAGTTGACGACGATCGTCCTTTTTACAGTAAAGGGAATGGGTTTGCATAGAAGTTCCATGCCATAAACAGTCTCACTCATCAGGGCAATGGTGTAGGCTCCGTCTGCGCCGATCTTGTCGGTGAGTTCAGTCACTTCGAGGATCGTCGTCACGCTGCGGTCGCGATCCACCGGGAAGGCTTTTACGAGTTTGCCTTCAACGCCATTGATAGAGTTGCCCTCATACACCATCAGATAAGTATCACTGCGGGGATAGAGATCATTGAGGTTGAGCTGGAGAGTAGGGATAAGATAACGGAGTTCTTCACCGGGTTTAATTCCGAGGATGGCACCCGACGCGACTGGCCAGACTTGCACATGTGCCGAGGCGATTTGCGACTGAGTGATAGTACCGTCTGACAAGGCATGGACGATGAAGTGTTCTTCCCCGAGCGCCTTGGTCGGGTCGATCGCTTTGAGCGACGACGCTGCGAATTTCATGACCGTCGAGCCGTTCTGGGAGATATAGGATGAGTAAAGCGGGGCGTTAGCGGCCACGACCGCTGGCTCCAGCGAGAACACTCCGTTGACATAGGATTGGGTGTGTTGTTCCAGTAAAACTTTGGTAGAAGAATCTGGTAGCCCAGAGCCTGTTAGCAAATTGGCCACTTCGATTGTCACGGAAAACGGTTGGTCCACGCGGGTGCGGGTGGCGTGCAGATAAGGATCCAAGGTGGTGATCTTAATATCGGCTTTCGGTAGATAGGCACCGACGAGTTTTTGATCCAATAGATATTCTTTAGCCTTGGTCTGGTCGATGGTCCAGAGTTGGAACAACGAGCCGCCGCTTTCCAGGGCCAGTGCGGAAGCCGCGGATCCCGCATCATCAACCGGCATATCCCAGTCGATGGCTTTTTGCTGAACGCTCGACGGTTGTTGAGTCTGGCGGATGAAGCGCAAGTAGCCAGCGGTCTGCGCGGATGCGTTGATCGAAGAGAGGGCGAGCAGAAGGGATAGAAGTTTCATGGGGGGTGGGGGGGAATTGAGTTTAGTGACTGGTGCGGACCGAGATCGGTCCTCGCTGATGGACGGCGATAACGACTTTATTTTGTTTCGGCCAAAAGGCGACACTCTCAGTCTGGAGTGGCTTGTTACCGGTCGCTTGATCGAAAGATATATCATGAGTCGTGATCCATGCTTGATTGCGGGCAAGAAAATCCGGCCATGCTAACAGCGTGCCGTCGGGCTTGCCGTCCACGCGGCTTTTCATCGCCTCGGGCAGATAGATCACTGCTCCCTTGGGAACCAGAGTCCAGTGAGTCCCATCTTGCAAGATCACCGATTGTTTAATGATGGATTGATCCTCAGGCCGGTGGACCTTGGCGGCACCCTTGGGGGGCGACTGCAAGAGGGTCATGGGATTGTCTTGCTGAAGCTTGACCAAGGCTTCAGGCGTGG
>JAYVEJ010000171.1:0-2125 GCA_043748885.1 Luteolibacter sp.
GCTCTACCGCATCCCCGTGCCACCGGAGGCCACCCGGATGAAGTGGACCGCTACCCACCCAGCCAGTGTGCAACTGCGTCTCGAACAAGGAACCTTGCCCGGTATCACCGGCACCCAACATTGGACCAGTGGCGCGAGCGCAAACGTGGCCCTCAATCAAGCCCTGTCCCCGACCTCATGGCCGTGGCTGCCTAACCAATACTATTACCTGCGAGTGATGAACACGTCCGGTGTCTCCCAGACCCTGGCGCTGGACATGGCTGGCAAGAATGCCACCACTGAGGATGAGGATAGCGACGGGCTGCCAGATGTTTGGGAACTCCTCTATTTCCCATCCGTCGGCTCCTACACCGGCATCAGCGATCCCGATGGCGACGGCGTGACCAACGCCGTGGAATTCACCGATGGCACGAACCCTAACAACGTCAACTCAGCCAAGTATTTCCTCACTCTAACGCCTGTCGGCGGTACCGCCACAAAGTCCCCCGTCCAGCCCAAATACGATCGTGGCACCGTGGTGAATCTGACCGACGCGCCGCTGTCTAACTATGCCTTCCTCGGCTGGCAGCGGACGGGCAGTTATAGCGACGATTTCGCGGTGAAAATCACCGGCACGGTGACGATTCCTGCAGATGGCACTTATACTTTTGGCGTGAACGCTTCGGACGGTGTTAGATTGAAGATTAATGGCACCGCCGTCATCACCAAGGATATCTATTATTCCGCAGGTGATAATTTCGGTCAGATCAGCCTAACTGCCGGCACCTATCCGCTGGAGTTGAGCGGATTCGAGTACGACAATGGCGAGGCTCTGGAACTCTTTGCCGCCGCTGGTAGCCACGCCAGTTTCAACGGTAATTTTAAGCTGCTAGGCGACACCGCCAATGGTGGACTGGTCGTGCAGACCATCTCCGGCGCATCCACCGTTGTCGGGCTGACCGTGCAGCAAATCATCGGCGTGGGCACCGGTAACATTTACAACCTGGTCCGCATGGATGAGCTTCTAACCGGCACCCGCCCGAAACGGGCTGAAACCACGCGGATTGCCCGGACCATCAACTATCTCGGCAGCGGCTCCGGCGAAGGGCATTTCACCGCCAACGCGATCTTCCCGCTCCTCCAGCCCGAACCCGACAACCCATTCGCGCTGGCAATGTTTGGCGACTACGCAATCACCGCAGTCAACACGGTGCCGCTGCCGCTAGCCGTGGATTCACCGGCCCTCGCCTTCACCACCACCAGCGATGCGCCTTGGCTCGGCCAGATCTCGACCACTCACGACGGCGTCGATGCCGGCCAAAGCGGAGTCATCGGCAACAGCCAGGAAACTTGGTTTGAGACCACCGTCAACGGGCCTGGGAACTTGAGCTACTGGTGGAAAGTGTCCTCGGAACTCGGCTATGATTATTTCGAGTTCTACATCGACGGCGTGCTCCAAACCGGACGCATCAGCGGCAATGTGGACTGGACTCAGAAAACCCACTCGCTTGGCGGCGGTGTCCACACCCTGCGTTGGCGGTACGTGAAAGATGGCAGCGCGGCAGTCGGCTCGGATGCCGGCTGGGTGGACCAAGTCGTGTGGTCCGGTGGGCTATCCGCCTATGCGATTTGGCAAGCGGCCAACTTCAGCCCAGCCCAAGTCGCCGATCCACTCATCAGTGGCCCGAATGCCGACCCGGACAAGGACGGGCTGAAAAACATCCTCGAATTTGCCTTCAATCTGAATCCAAATTCCGGTGCTTCCATCCTGCTCCCGCAAGGTCAGCGCAGCGGTAGCAACTTCGTCGTCAGCTTCACCGAACCCTCGGGCATGAACGGCATCACCTACGGCGCAGACTGGAGTCCCACGCTCAATCCTGGAAGCTGGCTAACAGTGCCGGACACGGGCAGCGGCGGCGTCCACACCTTCAGCGTGCCCATCGGCTCCAACTCCACCCTGTTCATGCGGCTTAGCGTAACGACTCCCTGATGCAGCAGCTCACGCCGTGCGGTGGCGCAGGCGGTCGATGATCACCGCGATGATGATGACCGCACCTGCGATCACTTCCGTCCATGGCGTGGGGATGCCGTTGAGCACGCAACCGGTGCGAATGGTGGTCATCAGCAGTGCGCCGATCAACGCACC
>JAYVEJ010000172.1:0-2124 GCA_043748885.1 Luteolibacter sp.
CAAGCGACTCGAATCTGGTATCATCACCCTCATGACACCGGAACCCACAGGTGGACTTTATCAAGATGCTGGAACGAAAGTATTCCTGCGAAAATATGGATATGCGGATAAAATGGGACGAGAAGATAGAATCAACTTCGGAGGCAACTTCAAGGTTGGAGTGCGCAATGACACCACTGGACTGACGATGCAGTTACTCGGATACATTGACGGGAAGATTAACGATAAGAATGGTGCGGTGGCTTTGGTGGCGGACGATGGTGAAGTCGCTGCGTCATGGAACTTTCAGGGCATGATGGAGCATTGGGCTCGGAAACACGCCCACGCCGCTTATGTGCCGTCCATGCTGAGAAAAGATCCCGCTCAGCAATATTGTTATTCTCGGTCTGTCCGTTTGGCCTCCAAGCCCGATTTTCTGTTGGTGCTTCGTGCGCTAGATAAGGGTGTGATCTACTACGACCCGGGAATCAAACTTGAGAACGCCACTACTCAACGTTCTCGCCTCAAGAAGAGAAGTCAGTTCCGTATCAAGTCGAAGGATCTTGGGTCGATCTACGGGCTTTGCGAGAACATCGATGTAGGAGATCTACGTTGAGGGACGAATCTTTTTCAGTTGTCGAAAATACCTGAAGTTTTTTCCTGGCAAGTGGCAACAGGCCTAGTATTTCTAGGCGTCATGAAAAGTTGTTACTCGGTGCCCTCATCTATCACTGAGGCCGAGGCACAATTCGCTGTCGGTAGTGCAGCATCTTTGAGTGACCTTCCGACAGATGATTTCTTAGCGAGATGGTGTGCGCTAGCCTATCTCGAACCGGGGCTTCATCCCGATGGATTTGAATCCGACGATTCGGGATGGCCGGAACTTTTGAAGCCGTATGCCGCCGAGGCGTGGAGACGACACAGTCTTGAGGAGCTGAGCGACAGCGAGATTTATTGCTCCCACGCGACATGGGCCGGACTCTGCGACCGGATGAACTCGCACGATGAGGAAGAGAATGAACTCAGGGAACGAATCGCGAGAGGCGAGTTTTGAGGGTGTCCGCAATCGCAACCGCCGATCATCTCAGCAAGAAACTCCCGGCCATCTTTTCACGGAAAACGGCAGTGCCGCGAGGCGTGCCCTCATCGCCCGCTGGTTTTCTGGAATTTTTTTCCACTAACCCATCGCTCCCCCTGAAGGCAGCGTTCGCCGGGAAACTAGCAAACCCAAAAAGGGGGATTCACCCCATAGCGTCGGCTCAGCACGGCGGGTAGTGTTAGTTTCTAGCAAAACCCGCAAGCCATGCATCGTCCTCGCTCCACTTCCGCCATTCTGCGCTTCCGGTTTGCGGCGGTTTTGTTGGTGGGAAATTGCTTATTCGCACTGGTGGCGGTGAGCTTACTGGTCCGCTCGCTGATGACTCAGGATTTCCAGTGGACGATGATTGGCTCGGGGTTGCTGGCTCTGATTCTGTTATTGGTGATCGCCCAATGGATCGCAGCAGCGCGCACTCGCTGCCCGTTATGTTGCACCCCGGTGCTCGCGCCGATGCGTTGTGCGAAACACCGGCGGGCACGGATGATCCTCGGCAGCCACCGACTGCGGGTGGCGTTGGCGATCTTGTTTAAAAACCATTTCCGCTGTCCTTTCTGCAATGAGGTCACCGCATTGGAGGCCGGTGAAGTCACCCCACGCCCCCGTCGGCGGAGTCCGCAACTCCACTGATGGAGGCTGCGCGGTGATCGCTGGACAGCATCCCGGATCGCTTCCAGAGTCCGGCCCAATGTCAGCCGCTCCGTCACCGCTCCGCCTGCCGTTGTTCCGGGCGATTTGGCTGGGGAGCATTGTTTCTAACATCGGCACCACCATGAACGACACGGCGGCGGTGTGGACGATGACCACGCTGACTGGCTCGGCGACGATGGTCGCGCTGATGCAAACGATGGCGAGCTTGCCGATGTTTCTGTTTGCGCTGCCCGCCGGAGCACTGGCGGATCTGGTCAACCGGCGGCGGCTGATTTTATGCGCCCAGACGGGTGCATTGCTCACCGCGCTGGGGATGGCGGTGATGGCGTGGCTCGGGGTCTTGGACCAGTCGCTGTTGCTGTTAGCCACGTTTCAGCTCGGGGTGGCAGCCGCATTCA
>JAYVEJ010000173.1:0-5718 GCA_043748885.1 Luteolibacter sp.
ACCCTCGGACCTATCGTGTCGCTCTACTCGGAAGCGGGAATCTTGCAGGGAGAAATCAATGGCAGCCCCGGGGATGACAGCGCTGAAATTCAAATCTCCACCGCCGGCCGTTACATCGCGCTGATGCGGGCGAATTTCGGTACCCACGGACTCAACGGTGACTACGTGTTAGACGCGAGGATTCTGCCCACCTCTTCGATCAATTTCCCCAACATCCGAGTCACTCGCTTGGCCGAAGTGACCACGCCATCGCTGGTGACCGGGGATAACATTCCTTTGAGCTACGACGTGCAAAACGTCGGCAATCTCGGCACCGGCGGGACCGGCTGGGTGGACCGCGTCGTCCTCTCGCCCAACGCGGTTTACGGAGATGGCGATGATTTGCAGCTCGCACTGATCCCTCGCAACGGCGCGCTTGGTGCCGGTCAGAGCTACACCGTCAACCAATCGCTGGCCTTGCCGCACGGCTTGCCGGGAACCTTCTATCTGATGGTGAAAGCGGATTCTGGAAATGCCGTGGATGAAACGCTTCAGGAAGGGGACAACGTGACCATCACGACCAACCCATTCACGGTGGGACTGCGCGACTATCCCGACTTGGTGATCGAAAATGTGGTGGTGGCTGCGCCCGATGTGACTGGCAACTACACGGTCAATTGGAACCTTGCGAATCGCGGCCCAGCAGCGGTGCCGGCGGGTCAACTCACGCGGGTGCAAGTGGTCAATGCGACCAGTGGCCAGGAAGTCGTGAATCTCAATCTAGCAGCGACTTCCGGCCTCGCACTCAACCAGACCCTCGCCCAATCTTACACGTTCAATGCGGTCACTCCGGGATTCTATCAGGTCACGATTTCGGCAGATGCCACCAACGTCCACTATGAATTCAACGCGCTGGGCCATGGTAATGCTGAGCAAAATACCGTGCAGTCTAACTTCCAGATTTTCCTCTATCATCAAATCAACGTCGCGGCCTCCCCAGCGGCGGGCGGCACGGTGACTGGCGGTGGTCAGGTGCGCGATGGCTTGCAAGCGACCGTGACGGCGGTGGCTAACACCTCTTCGCTGCCTTACACCTTCGTCAATTGGACGGAAAACGGAGTCTTCGCGAGCGGGCAAACCACCTATAACTTCATTGCCAATGCGAATCGGAATTTGGTCGCGGTGTTCACCTTGCCGCAATTCCTAATCTCCGCCGCCAGCAGTCCGCCGGTCGGTGGCTCAGTTGCCGGCGCGGGAACTCACGCGCTGGGTTCCACCGCGACTCTAACGGCGAATGCCGCCGCAGGTTATCTATTCAACCACTGGGAAGAGAACGGCTCGACGATCAGCAGCACTTCGCCACTGGTCTTCACCGTCTCGGCGGCGCGCAGCGTGACTGCGGTGTTCACCGAAAGCAACCCGACGCACGTAGTTTCTCTAGTGACGGATCCTGCGAACCTAGCAGTCGTTTCTGGAGCAGCCACCTATAACAATGGCGGCGTTCTCGATACCACCGCACCAGCCAGCGTGATCGTCGGCAACACCGAGTATTTATTCCAGCGCTTCAATGTGAATGGAGTGCTGCTGGGCACGCAAAATCATTTGGTGAAAACCTTCACCACCGCAGATCCGGCGAACATTGTTTACACAGCCGTTTATACCTCCCGCCCGCTCAAGCCGTTTGTCCAATCCGTGGTCTCCAATCTCGGCACGACCATCCCGCTTGCGACTAACACCCAGTTCACTGTGACCTTCGACCGCGACATGAACCTCGCGGTGCTCGCGAACCTAACGCTCACAAGCCCTGATGCCGCGTCGGTTCCTGCAGTGCCTGGTGGTGCTTGGATTGACAACCGCAACTGGCGCTCGAATCCCATGTCATTCACCGCCCAAAACGGTGGCCAACACACGCTCAATGTCACGCTCGCTGCGGATACGAACGGACGCGTGATGAACCCAGATGCATCGTTCAGCATCACCGTCGATCCGTTAGCGAACTTCGCGCCGTTGGTGATTTCGCCAGTCGGTGGCACCTATCTCGCAGCGGTGGATGTGACCATTTCCTCAACGACGAGCGGGGCTACGATTTACTACACAACCGACGGCAGCCAGCCGGACACCAACTCGCAAGTCTATGGCGGGATGTTTCAAATCGGCGCGGACGCCACCGTCCGGGCGAAAGCTTACAAGGCGGGTTACCACCCCAGCGCAGTGGTCAGTGCGGCCTATCACATCGATGCCCAGCCGCCAGTGATTGGCAGTTTCTCATGGGACGGTGCAGCGATTTCTAACGGTGCGACCTTCATCCGCAAAGGCGTCTTCAGCGTGGTGGCCACCGACAATCTCGGCATCGCCAGCGCCGAGTTTTACTATCAACCGAGCGGTGCGGCCAGCCGGGTGTTAGTCGGCACCGATGGCAATCCTGGCGACGGGCTAACAGCCTCGTGGAATGTCGCGGCGATCTCCGATGGCCCCTACACGGTGGTGGCGCGGGTCTATGATGTTTCCGGCGCGTGGTCGGAAATTTCGCGAAATATTTCTGTGGTCCTCGGCTTGCCGACTCCCCCGCAAATCACCCAGCCTGGGAATGGGGTGAGCGTCGAGAGTCCAGACATTGCGTTGCAGATCCAAGCGCAGCCAGACACCAACGTCCGGATCTTCCGCGACAATGTCTATCTATTCGCTGGCTATACCTCTGCCGCCGGCGTGCTCAACTACACCGCGCCGCTGCCGACGGGGACTAGCATCTTCAAGGCCGTCGCGCAAAACCGTGCTGGCTCCAGCGCCGATTCAAATGCAGTCAGTGTGGCCCGCGTGCGCGAGTTTCCTCAACTGGCCCTGTCCTTCGACAACAACACCGCCAGCGAGGGTGCCATGCTCACTGGAACCGTGACCATCCCCGCCGTGAGAGCTACGGGTCTAACTGTCCAGATCGACATCAGCCAAGCGAGTCAGTTTGAGGCGCTGCTGCCAGTGATCATCCCCGCCGGGAGCACCACCGGAACCTTCGCCTTAAGGCCGCGGCAAGACAGCTTGATCGAAGTGCTCACGACGGTGCGAGTGACTGCGGCTGCCGCCGAGTTCCAGAGCACAGAAGTCGAATTGTTTCTCGCGGATGACGACTATCCAGCCATCACGTTGGAACTTGAGCGGACATCGGTTTCAGAAGACCACGGCGCATTGGTGGCTACCGTGCGGCGGGCAGTGGCCACTGACCGAGCGCTGCGAGTCGAGCTGACCAATACCCGACCGACTCGGGTTTCCATCCCGGCCTTCATCGAGATCCCCGCTGGCGACACTTCACGGGGATTCACCATTACCGTGACGGACAATCTAGCAGTTGATGGCAACCAGATCGCCACGCTAAAGGGTGAAGTGAGGGCGAGCGGCACAGTCGTCGCCTCGACCGCTCCGATCGACTTGGAGGTTCGCGACAATGAAGGCCCGCTGTTGGTGATCGATCTTGCACGGCCATTCCTCGCGGAAGGCGCGGCCACCACTGCGACGGTGAGGCGGCTCGGGGTGGACAACAGTTCCGCGCTGGTGGTGAACTTGAGCCAGACGCCGCTTGGCCAACTCACGTTGCCTGCCACCGCCACCATCCCGGCCGGTCAACCGAGCGTCCAGTTCGCCGTTTCCGCCGCGAGCGTCGCCGGTAATCAAGGCAGCCGAACGATCACCTTGCGGGCGACCGCAGCCGGTTACACCGATGGTCTAACACCGCTGACTCTCAGCGATCTGGGTCTCCCCGAGTTGGTGGTGACGTCCGTCTCATCGCCCGCGACGGTGCTCACTGAGCAGTATGCGCCGATCAGCTATCGGATTGAAAACTACGGTTCACAGCCCGCTGTCGGCCCGTATTTGGAACGGATTTTCGTTTCACGGGATCCTTCTCTCAGTCCCGACGACACGCTGGTCCGGCAAATTGATTTCACCGGCGAACTGGCGGCAGGCGCGGGCTACGGACGCAACGTCACTGTGCTGACTCCCCGCCAAGTCGGCACTTTCTATCTGATTGTCACGGTCGATCCGGGTGGGTCGGTGGCCGAGCTGGATGAAACGAACAATACGACGGTCCGCGTCGAGCCGGTGGTGGTGCTACCTGCCTACACGGCGATTGTCCAAACCGCGCCGACCGTCTTGCCGACGAATACGCCGCTCCTTTTCACCGGCTCAGCGACGCGCGCTGACGGCAGCCCGGCCCCGTATTCGATGGTGAATATCCACATCTTGAGTGGCGGCACCGAGCGAGTTATCTCGGCGGTGACCAACTCAATCGGGCTATTCACCACTCCATGGACCCCGCTCCGCAATGAAGGAGGACTCTACACCATCGGTGCATCGCATCCCGGCTCGGATGCCGCACCGGTCCAAGACGCGTTTGAAATTCTGACCCTTGGGTTCGATGCCCCGCCAGGCGTGGCGCTCAACGAAGGCCAATCGGTAGTGACGGTGGCCACGCTGCGAAACCCTAACACCCGGCCACTCAATGGCATCACTCTAACTGTCGGCAGCACGCCGTCTGGGCTTACCATCACCCCAGCGGTCCCCGAGACGATTCTGGATCTCGGCGAGGAAATGCAGGTGCCGATCACGGTGACCGCCGCCGCAGGATTTTCGGGGACGGGTTCGTTCGTGCTGACCGTGCTGACCACCGAAGGGGTGACCATGCAGGCGCTTCTCAACGTCAACGTGCAACTGCTGAAGCCAGTGCTCACACTTGTCCCCGAAAATCTCAATAGCTCGGTGCTGCGCGGCGTGCCGAAATCGGAGAGTTTCACCATCACGAACACGGGCGGTTTGGCGACCGGTGCGATTCAAATCCTACTGCCCAGCGTGCCGTGGATGACGCTTGCCTCGGCAAACCCGATCCCGTCGATCCCGCCAGGTGGCACCGCATCCGTTTCCCTGAATCTATCGCCCGACGCGACCGTGCCACTGACGCTGTTCACTGGTAACCTTGCTCTGAATCCGGCCAATGGTGGCAGCAAATCCGTGCCTTATCGGTTCCGCGTCGTTTCCGATCTCAAGGGTGATCTGGAAATCGAAACCGTGGACGAGTTGTATTACTTCACCAGCGCGGCTCCCAAGCTGGCGGGCGCGAAAGTCACGGTCCGGGATGCGATCAGCTCCGAGGAAATTGCGACGTTAGATACCGGCATCAACGGCCTGGCCAGCTTCGAGGCACTCGACGAAGGTTGGTATCGGGTGGATGTCAGCGCTCCCGAGCACGACAATTTCACGGGCAACTATTATGTCCATGCCGGTGAGTCTAACCGTCAACAGATTTTCACTTCCAAGCAACTGGTCAAATACACCTGGAAAGTCGAGGAAGTGGAGGTTCAGGACGTTTACCGGGTGACGCTCGAAACCACATTTGAGACGAACGTGCCCGCGCCGGTGGTCACCGCCTCGCCGAATTCCATCGAAGTCGGTGATCTGTTGGGACTCGGACAGGCGAAAATCGTCAACATCACGCTCGAGAATCATGGCTTCATCGCCGCGCAGGATACCACCTTCCGCTTCTCGGATCATCCGTTCTATGAGTTCAAACCGCTGGTAACTAACATTGGCACGATTCCCGCGAAGTCCTCGCTGGTCGTCCCGGTGACGGTCACTCGGATCGGGGTTTTCGGCGACAATGGGGAAATCGTCACGCTTCGGAATGGCAAACGCGGCACGCGGGATTCCGTGGTCAAAAACGCCAGCGTGCCCTGCGGCGCAGGTGGCACCGTCGAT
>JAYVEJ010000174.1:0-5710 GCA_043748885.1 Luteolibacter sp.
CGGCGAGTTCGAGCGGGGTGGGGGAGGCAACTATGGCGGGGGGAGATTTGACGGAAGTAATGATTCGACCGCCTCCGCAGGACAGGCGGTGGCCACCGGTTATCGGGATCATGTTAGGTCGTTGCAGTTATTACGGGCAGCCGTCCTCAAGCAAGCTTCGGCCGCAGAAGGCATTCTTGCTTGGCGGGAAATGGCGGCAGTCTTTATGCAAAATGACGCGTGGAAATTGCAAACACTCACGCCGTTAGAGAATCTCCCCGATTGGGGCGAGCTGGGACCGGAAGGTGGCACGGAAGGTGCGCCATGGAATGTGGATCGCCCGGTGCTCTATGAAGTCCCCGCCTCGTGGGAGGCTGCGAAAAGCGACGGCGAGCGCTGGCGTTTCGCCCTCGCGGAGCAGGCCCGACTCAGCACCAAAGCTGACATGGCGGCGGTGATGATTTCCGAGCGGGCAAAATTTTCCCGCTCCCAATTCGGCACAGAAACTCTCTCTTCCTATGGTTGGTGGCGTCAGCAGGATCCCGATAATGCGAAGGGGATTCTCGAAATGGACACGCTCGCCGAAGATGAATGTTTGGCCAAAACTTCTGATGGTGTCCGTCGGTTCAAACTCCCTGCGGAACATCATTTCATCGCGCTCTATCAGTCGATCCTCGACAACAAGTTGGTAGGCGGCACGGCGGGCGACGCACTTATAGATCTATATCTAAACCGGCGCCAATATGACAAAGCTCGCGAGGCGCTCGAACTAACCATTGCCAAACACGGCCCGGGAGATAGCGACTCGCGCAAGAAACTCCTCAAGCAAATCACGGGCAATTGGGGTCGCTTCGAAGTTGCGGAAACCGTGCCGTCTGGGATGAAGCCCAAGCTTCCTCTAGTGTTTCGCAATGCCACGAAGATTGCTCTCACCGCCGCGCCAGTGGATATGGATGCAGTGGTGAATGACACCCTCGCTTATTTAAGAAGCAACCCGCGTGAACTCGATTGGCAACGTCTCAATCCTTCACAGATTGCGAGTCGCCTAATCGCCGGTGACGCGGCCAAATACCTTGGCAAACCTGTAGCTAACTGGACCGCCGATCTCGCCCCGCGCGACAAGCACCGCGACACTCGGGCCAACCTTGAGGTGCCACTCGATCAAGCGGGTGCCTGGTGGATCACCGGTGATGTGGAAGGTGGAAATTCTTTTCACACACTCATTTGGATTGTTGATTCCGTGCTCGTGCAAAACGACGTGGGCGGCAAGAAACAATGGTGGGTCGCCGATGCTGCCAGTGGCGCACCGGTCGTCGGCTCGGTGATAGAGTTCTTTGGTTACCGCGCGGTGAGCCTCGAACGGAAAAATCCGCTAGCCCGCAATATCGACATCCGCACTCAGGGCTTCAAGCGCACCACCGATGCCGATGGCAAGACCATGCTGAAGCCCGGAGATTGGGATGACAACTATCAATGGTTAGCAATTGCTCGCAAAGAAAGACGCTCGACAGCGTTCTTCGGATTTCAGCCTTATCACATCGAGCAACCCCAACTCGAGAACGGCAATCGTGACATCACTTATGGAATCTCGGATCGTCCATTATATAAACCCGGCGACACTGCGCACTTGAAATTCTATCTGCGCAATGTCGGCTATTTCGAACCCGATGAATCGAAGTGGGCTAACAAACTCGGCACTCTCATTCTCACCAACGGCCGCGGTGAGGAAGTGATGAAAGTTGAAAAGCTTAAGACCGACGCGCTCGGTGCTGTCGAAAGCGAAGTGGTCATTCCCAAGGACGCAGTGCTTGGGATGTGGAACGCGACGTTTCAAATCGGCGATCAGATATCCGCAACCGCTAGCCTCAGTGTGGAAGAGTATCGCAAGCCGGAATATGAAGTAAAAGTGGAGGCACCGGACGCGCCGGTGAAGTTAGGTGATAAATTCACCGCCACCATCAAAGCTAACTATTTCCACGGCTCGCCGGTGCGAAATGCGACTGTGGAAATCATCGTCAAACGCAGTTCTATCAGTGAGCGATGGTTTCCTGTTTGGCGGTGGGATTGGCTCTATGGTCCGGGCGCGTGGTGGAGTGGCAGCGAGGCGACGTGGCATCCCGGTTGGAAAAACTGGGGCTGCCTCCCGCCGAATCCGCCTTGGTGGCAGGGCAATCGCTGGACGCCTGATGAACTCGTGATGAAACGCAATGTGCCCATCAGTCCCGACGGCACGGCGAAGGTCGAGATCGACACCGCGTCCGCCAAGGCAATCCATGGCGACATGGATGCAAAGTATATCATCGAAGCCCGCGTGGTGGATGCCTCGCGCCGTGAAGAACGTGGCACTGGCTCCGTCATCGCCGCCCGCAAGCCGTTCGAAGTGATCGTCTGGACAGCTCGTGGTTACACCCGTGCAGGTGAGCCAATCGAAGCAACAATTTCCGCCGCCACCCTCGCCGGAAAACCGGTGGTGGCAGCGAAAGGGAAGCTGACCCTCTATAAACTAACGGGCGGTGAAAATGGCCGTATTGATGAAAAGGAAGTTCAATCATTCCCGGTTGAGACTGACGCTCAGGGTGAGATTCATCAACGCTTCGCAGCGCCTGTCACTGGCCAGTATCGACTCGCTGCGAGTTTAATATTTAATGGCGGTGATGCGACGGAAGGTGCGACCATTCTCAACGTCCAAGGTCCGGGCCGGGCCGAACCTAGTGACTGGCATTTTGGCCCGCTCGAACTCGTTGCTGACAAACCGAGCCACGCACCGGGCGAGGTTCTTAAACTCCGCGTCAATAGTGACCAAACAAACGCCAATGTCTGGCTGTTTCTCCACGTCGCGGGTAATGCCGGGCGCGAAGCCCGCCGCATTCAACTCGATGGCAAGAGCCTCGAAGTGGAGGTGCCACTCGATCTGCGAGATATGCCTAATATGTTTATCGAAGCGATCACCGTCCACGGCGCGAAGGTGCATTCGGCGGTGCGCCAGATCTTACTGCCACCGGTTAGTAAACTCATTGAAGTCACACTGGAACCCGCGAAAGACCGGGTGAAGCCACGCGAAACTTCTATGTTACGAGTGACCTTGCGTGACGGCCAAGGCAAGCCTGTCATTGGAACTTCGGTTCTAGCAGTCTATGACAAGTCGCTAGAAGCCATCACCGGTGGTTCAAACATCGGGTTGATCCATCAGAATTTCTGGACGTGGAAGAATAACTACTATCCCGGAAATGTTTTTGGTTATATCCCAGCTTCTCCCGGAAATTTGCTGCGACCGAAATCCCTCGGAATGCAGTCTCTCGGCCGCTTCGGGGATGAAGGTCGTTACGGGGGAATGGGCGGCGGATTTGGCAGGGCAATGTCGAAAGAAGACAGCCGCGCCGGCAGTGACTTCATCAGTCCGGTCAACGGGACGACTGTCGCTGGCATTCCTGCCGCTGCTAGCCAGTTCTCGTTGAATGACGTCACCAACGGTCTGCGCAGCGGCGACCAAGCGATCAACCGCAACAACATCGATGCCATCCTCAACAATCCGAATCGTGTCCCGGGAGCAAATCCGGCCGTCGTCCGCAAGGATTTCGCGGATCTCTTAAAATGGTCCGGCGCGATCCAAACGGATGCTGAGGGTCATGCAGAAATTCCACTTGAGTTTCCTGATAACTTGACGACCTGGAAAGCCCGTGTCTGGGTGTTAGGTAAAGGCACGCAGGTGGGCGAGGGCAGCACCGAAATTATCACTTCCAAGGAATTGCTAGTCCGCTTGCAAGCACCGCGGTTTTTGGTGGAGCGTGACGAGTCCGCGTTGAGTGCGGTCGTTCAGAACGATTATAGCTCGCCGAAGACAGTTAAAGTTTCCCTCGAACTCGAAGGGAATCATTTACAAGCGATCGATGGAGCGTCGCAAACGTTAGAGATCGCTGCGAAGTCGGAAGCCCGCGTGGATTGGCGGGTGAAAGCACTGCATGAAGGCGAGGCGGTTTTTCGCATGAGGGCCGATTCCGGCGACGATGGCGATGCTGTGGAGCGCAAGCTGCCGGTGCTAGTTCACGGGATGTTGCGTCAGGACGCATGGAGTCGCACGGTCGAACCGGGGGTGGACTCCGCGAAGATTCAGATCGATGTCCCAGCACAACGGCGGCCCGATCAATCTAAACTAACCGTCCGCTTTTCCCCGACCATCGCCGGTGCGGTGGTGGATGCGATTCCCTATCTGGCGAGTTATCCGTATGGCTGCACCGAGCAAACGCTAAATCGTTTCGTGCCCGCGGTGATTGCGCAAAAAATGTTAAAGGATCTCAAGATCAACCTCGCTGAGGTGAAGGCGAAACGCACCAACCTCAACCCGCAAGAGTTAGGGGACTCAGCCGAACGCGTGGCGCAGTGGAAGCAGTGGCAGACGAACCCCGTGTTCGATGAAGTGGAGATGGAGAAGATGGTTGCGAAGGGAGTTGATAAACTGATGTCGATGCAATGCTCCGATGGTGGCTGGGGCTGGTTTTCCGGTTATGGTGAGTCTTCCTATCCGCACACCACGGCGGTGGTGGTTCATGGGTTGTTAGTTGCGAAACTAAACGGCGCGGAGATACCTGATCAAATGTTAAACTCGGGCATCGGCTGGCTGATGGCGTACGAGCGCAAGCAAACCGGCGCTTTGCAACTCTACGTCGAAAACGAGGGCAGAAAGATCCATAACGATGGCCGATATATGAAGTCGAAGTGTGACGCAGTGGATGCATTCATCCAGCTCGTCCTCGGTGAAGCGAAGCGCGACTCGGAGCCGATGCTTGCATTTCTCTATCGAGATCGAATTGATTTGCCACTATATGCGAAATGTTTATTAGCACTCGAACAACACCGCAAGGGCGACGAAGCACGGCGCGACGAGGTCATGAAGATGATTTCCCAGTTCCTCAAGCGTGATCCAGAAAACCAAACTACCTATCTCGATCTTCAGAATACCAACTATTGGTGGAACTGGTATGGCAGTGAGGTAGAGACCCATGCTTGGTATCTTAAACTTCTTGCTGCGGTGAAGCCGCAGGATTCCGACACGCGCGGGCTGGTGAAGTACTTGGTAAATAATCGCAAGCACGCGAGTTATTGGGAATCCACTCGTGACACGGCATTTGCGATTGAGGCAATTGCCAGCTATTTCAAAGCCAGCGGCGAGGATACGCCAGAGATGGAAGTGGATATTTTGTTTGATGGAAAATCGCTGCGCAAGGTTGCTATCAGCCTGGACAACTTATTCACCTTCGATGGCACAGTGACACTATCAGGCGATGCGGTGACCACCGGCAAGCATGAAATCGAATTGAAGAAGTCCGGCAAAGGCACGCTTTACGCCAACGCCTATCTTGAGGTTTTCACGCTCGAAGATAAGCTCCGAGCCGCCGGGCTGGAAGTGAAAGTCACGCGGCATTTATCCAAACTCATCGCTTTGGAGAAAGAAGCGGAAGTCCCCGATGCCACGGGACTCGTCGCGAAACAACAAGTCGAGCGCTTCCGCCGCGAACCGCTAACGGATGGTGCCAAGCTCGCCTCGGGCGATCGCGTGGAGGTGGAACTCGTTCTCGAAAGTAAGAACGACTATGAGTATTTGGTTTTCTCGGATGCTAAAGCCGCCGGCTTCGAATCACTCGACGCACTCAGCGGCTACGTCGGCGGCAGTGGTTTAAATGCTTACATGGAGCCACGCGATCAATCGGTGGATTTCTTCATCCGCGCCTTGCCG
>JAYVEJ010000175.1:0-2116 GCA_043748885.1 Luteolibacter sp.
CGAGAAAGCGAGAATCCAGGGATCGATTTTAGAGAGGTCCATGTGAGTGAGGGGATGTTAGGATTGGCGCGTGTTGCCCTCGGCGGCATTGACCACCTCGGCGTCTTCCAGTGCCATCGAGCGGGTGATGAAGAGGCGGGCGATGATCCAGACATAGGGAAAGAACAACACGCCTAACACCAGCCAGCTCAGGGTGAAGCCACCCACGCGGTGCGCCATCAATTCCGGGGCGAAGTAGTTGAGCAACGGCAGGCCTAGTAGCAGCACTAGAAACGAGGTGGCGCATGAGATGGAGAGCCTGAGCTGGCGCTTCATCATGCTGTGGAGGAATTCCTCGCTGTGGATGAAATCGGTTTCCTGCGGTGTGGGTTTGGACATCGGTTGAAGCGGCTTGAAGTGTGGCTGAGAACAGGAAATCCGTGCGCCATGCGTCAAGAACCATTTCCCCACCGGGCGGGTCATTCGGGTGATAGAGCGGGCGAAGTTCCAAGTTTGCAAGCGGCGGATTTCCACTACGGTCCCGCCATGCCGCTGCTTGAGAGTTTCCTAGACTCATCGACCGTTTCGCTGAAAATCTGCGGGGTGACGACCCGCGCCGACGCTGACCAATTGGTGAAGCTGGGAGTGGATGCGCTGGGCGTGAATTTCTGGCCGCAGTCGAAGCGCCATCTAGCAGCCGGGGAAGCGGCGTGGCTGCTCGACCTCGCAGGGAAAATCCTGCGAGTGGGGGTCTTCGTGAACGAAGCACCTGAGCTTCCGCTACGACTTGTTAGAGAGGGCTACCTGGATGCGGTGCAGCTCCACGGCGACGAGACGCCGGAACAGGCGGCAGCCTATCGGGATGCCGGTGTGCCATTCATCAAAGCGATCGGCGTGAAGACCCGCGCGGACTTGGAGCGGGCGACGGAATACGGCGCGGCTGCGATTCTGCTAGATGCGCACGCGCCGGGCGTCTATGGCGGCACGGGCGAGGTGTTTGACTGGGAAGTCGCTTCTGATTTCCGCAGGCTGCACCCGCATCTGCCTATTCTATTGGCAGGCGGGATCGTTCCAGAAAATGCCGGTCTCGCGGCGCTGAGCGTGCAGCCTGCCGCGCTGGACATCGCCTCGGGCGCGGAGATTTCCCCGGGGATCAAAGATTTTCAAAAGGTCGCAGCGTTTCTAGCAGCGCTGCACCGCCGTCCGTCATGCTAACCGATTCACACTGCCATCTCGCTTCCCACCGATTTTCCCCAGAGGAAATCCCCGAGATCCTCGCTCGCGCCCGTGCTGGGGAGGTGACTCGCATGGTCACCCTCGCGACTTCTCTCGCAGATCTTCCCGCAAATCTAACTCTCGCGGAAAATCCCGCCATCCACGCCTGCATCGGCATTCATCCGTGCGATGTCCATCACGCGCCGGACGACGCGCTCGTGCAGCTAACCGCGTTCGCCAGTGACTCGCGGGTCTGCGCCATCGGCGAGACGGGACTCGATTACCATCACCCCGCGCCCGAGGGCTGGGACGAGGAAATTTTCCGCGCCCGGCAGCGGCTGTTTCTCCGCCAGCATTTCGAACTGGCCGCTGCGGTCAAGCTCAACGTCGTCATCCACACGCGCGATCGCGAGGGCCACGCCTCGTTTGCAGACGCCCTCGCGATCTACGGCGACTATCAAGATTCCACTCGCGCGGTGTTCCACTGTTTCATCGGCCCATGGGAAAACGCTCAGCGCGTGCTGGACCTAGGAGGCCTCGTTTCCTTTGGTGGAGTGGCGACGTTTAAAACCGCGACTGAAGTCCGCGAGACCGCTCGCCGGTGCCCGGCGGGATGCTTCATGATCGAAACGGATGCACCTTATCTCGCCCCCGAACCACACCGTGGAAAGCGCAACGAGCCGGCGTTCGTTAGAATGACAGCGGAGCGACTGGCCACGTTGCGCGGTGAATCGCTGGCGGCTCTGGCGCATCACACTGGGGAAACTGCCGCCGCGTTTTTTAGATTTCGCCCGCAGCCAGATTGAACAAAGGATTCGCCCGGCAGCGTTTCATCAGCCTCGCGGCGGCGCCCCAAGTTCCGTCCTTCACAACCCAAATCCAAACCGCTACATCCGCACCATGACTCCGACCCGCCTCCTCG
>JAYVEJ010000176.1:0-2112 GCA_043748885.1 Luteolibacter sp.
AAAATGCCGTGTGAAAGACGGAAAGCCTCAACCGGACCGCCATGCCCGAAAGGATGGCCAGACTGCTAGAAAAGGAGAAACAGAAGTGGTCAGCATCTGGTAGAAGACGATACCGAGGGCGTAAATGTCGGCGCGGTGATCGACTTCGGCGGGGTGGTCGGTTTGCTCGGGGGCCATGTATTGCGGCGCGCCGATGATTTTTCCGGCCAATGTGGCGTCGGTCTATCGCCGTCGTTGTTCATCGGTTTCCAGATGATCAAAGACCGACGCGACCACTTTCGCGATCCCAAAGGCAGCCACCTTCACGCGGCCTAACCGATCGAGCAGGATGTTCTCCGGCTTGATGTCGCGGTGGACGATGTTTTGGTCGTCGGCGAATTGCAGCGCGTCGCAAATTTGCGGGACGATGGCCAGGCCTCGCGCGGCGAGATACGTCCGGTTTGCATGAGTTGGCCGAGGTTCACGCCATCGACAAATTCCATGAGGATAAAGTCAAGTCCGTCCTGTAGGCCGAATTCGTGGAGGGTAACGATGCCGCGGTGGTTCAGCTTGGCGAGAGCCTTGGCCTCGCCGGCGGAGAAGCCGGGCGTTTCGCCGATGAGGCCGAGGATTTCAAACTGCGGGAAAAGCGAGGCGAGTTCATTGCTCGTCGGCGGATGGAAGAAAAATGCGGCTCCGTCCATGAAAGTGTCCGCCGCCACAGCTTACTTGAGATGGTCCGCGGGATCGAGTCCGGCGAGCGGGTGGTGTAGCGGGTTCTCCATCGGGTCGGCGGTGGAAATTCTGGCTATACCCATTTTAGAAGCAACCCACAGAATTCGTCACGGGATTTTCGGGAAAAATCACGATAGAGGGAGTGGGCGGCGCAAACCAATGCGCTGTCCCGACCTCTATCTTGGCATTGGTGCAAAAGCGCTGCGGGGACGATGGGATTTGATAGGTAACGGGCAGGTCATCGTGTCGCAATCAGCGGCCTTCCATGATCCGCTCGGCGAGCATCGGCGGCAGGCCGGCGGCGATGATTTTCTCCTGAGTCTTGGCGATGTCATACTCGACGCGGCGGAACACGACGAGGTGGTGATCGAGGTCGAAGATCGCATAACAGGCGCGCCAGTCGCCGTCGCGCGGCTGGCCGACGGAGCCGACGTTGATGAAATACTTTGAGCCGGGTTCGATGACCACCGACTCGGCGGGGACTTCTTGGACTTTGTCAGATTTCACATAGACGCGCGGCACATGAGTGTGGCCATGGAAGCAGAGTTGGGTGAACTGATAGGAAAAATTCGACATCGCATCGAAGCGGTTGGTGACGTAGTTCCAATTCGCTGGCTGGTCGAGGGTGCTGTGGACGACGGTGAAATCCGAGACTTGGCGGACCATCCGCAGGCGGGTGAGCCATTGGCGTTGCTCGTCGGTGAGTTGCTGGCGAGTCCACTCGAGGGCGGCGGCGGCGACTGGGTTCATGGTGTCGAGCGAGTGATTTCCCGAAGCGTCCTCGTCGTGATTTCCCTTCACCGTGGGGCAATCCATCTTGCGGACAATCTCGAGGCAGGCAGCGGGATCTGCGTTGTAGCCGACGACGTCGCCCATGCAAACGTAGTCGGTCACGCCCTGCTGCGAAGCGTCTTCGAGGACGGCCTCGAGGGCTTCTAAATTGGCATGAATGTCACCGAAAAGAGCGATCCGCATGGGGTGGTCAGGAAAGGGAGTGGGGAGTCTGTCGGCTGAGTGAGTTCTGTCGAGAGGAAACCCGGAGCTGTTATTTCGTGAACCAGTCGTCGGGCCCGGCGGGAGCCTGCAGGGGCTGTTTGAAAATACTTTTGTCCGCCGGGATGGCTAACTGTTTTTCCAATGTCTCGAGCGCGGCAGCCACGCCGTAAACCGGGAAATGTTCGCGGGTCCGCTGCCAGTGGCCGGTCAGCGCTTCGTAAGCTTTCTCTGGAGTTCCAAAAATTTTGATCGCCCGCTGAGCTGTGTCCAGCGCCGGATTTTCGTAAGCTTCGAGGACCAGCAGCAACATCATCAAGGTGGGGACGCGGTTTTTTTGTTCCGCGTAGAGGGAGCGCGCGAGGGCGAGGGCTTCCGCTTCTTTTCCGCGCACGCGGGCGAGTG
>JAYVEJ010000177.1:0-2111 GCA_043748885.1 Luteolibacter sp.
CGGTGAAATCTCGCTGTTCATCAACGACGAATTCGTCGTCCAGTGGAGCGAGGGCGGCTCCGGCATCCGCGACCAGTCGCGTTATGCTGGGAAAGGTGCCGGCTTCGGCTTCGTGGTGCAAACTGAGGACTCTCCAGTGAAAATTTCCGATGTCATGGTCGCGGAGTGGAATGGCATGCCAGACTCCGCCCGCAGCTTGCAAACGGACGACCAAGACATCGTCCTGTTAGCCAATGGCACCGATCGTTTTTCTGGACGAGTCGGCTCGTTCCGCGACGGGAAAATCTCCCTCGACGGCAAATACGGCCCGTTCCAATTCCAGTTAGACGACATCGCCGAGATCCGCTTCGCCCGCAATCGGCTCGCCGAGGAAACGGATTTTTCCCCGGACAATCTCACGATCCGGCTCAGCCCGCTCGGCCAAGTCTCCGGCCGGCCGCTCACTGGGAATGCGACCACGGTGCGGCTCCTCAGCCCGGTCTGTGGGGAAATGAACTTCAACCTGGAATCCGCCGTCATGCTCGATTTTCAACCTTCTAACAACATCATTGATGACTGGAATGCAGAGTTCTAACTTGAGACCTTGGCTTAGCCTCATCCTCGCCGGTGGTGCGCTCGGCGTGCTGCGCGCGGATGATCTAACTTTAGCCGGAGAAGCTCGCCTCACTGGCACGGTCCGCTCGATCAATGAAGC
Organism: Luteolibacter sp.; assembly: GCA_043748885.1. Lineage (GTDB taxonomy): Bacteria > Verrucomicrobiota > Verrucomicrobiia > Verrucomicrobiales > Akkermansiaceae > Luteolibacter. The sequence continues at coordinate 695 of JAYVEJ010000177.1, forward strand.
TGGCGTGGTCGAGCTAACAAGCGCGCTCTCGCCCGAGCCAGTCCTGCTCAAGTCCGGTGCCGTCACGAAAGTGGAATTCAGCGCACCCACCACCGAAGCTAACCCGCCGGGCACCCTCATCGAGCTGGCCAATGGCGACCTGCTGCCCGCGACCCTCGGAAGCCTCGACGACAAAAACCTAACCGTGGTCACCGCCGACGCAGGGCGGCTAACGATTCCACGGCTGGCCCTCAAATCCATGCAGCTCGGGATCCACAAACGCAAAGTCATTTATAGCGGCCCGCGCAATCTGGAAGAGTGGAGCCACGACGGCGACGGTGCGAAGAACTGGACCTTCACGAATAAGTCACTCGCCGCCAATGGCCCGGCCCAGGCATCGCGAAATTTTGAAACGCCCCAGCAGTTCATTTTTAAATTCACCCTGAAGTGGCAGGCGAATCCCGGTTTTAAAATCTATTTCGCGGATCCGCTCACCCCCAAGTCCGAGGCGGTGGACCGCTATTATTTGCAGTTCAACAGCGCGGGCATGGAGATCAAACGCGAATCGAGCAAGGAGCCGCATTTCCAAACCGTCATTTTACCATCCGTGAGTCCGGAGAAGTATCAGGCTAACCAAGTCGATGTCGAAATCCGCGTGGATCGCAAGGCGTCGCGGCTGCATTTGTTGCTCAATGGCGAACCCGAAGGTTCTGGGTTCGACCCGTTAGGCAAAGCTCCGATCGGCAGCGGCGTGACTCTTCTCAGCAATGCTCCCGCCGGGATGAGCCAGGAAATTCTTGGCATCGAGGTGGCCGAGTTCGATAACACTGGCACCCGCCACCGTGCCGAAGACCGCGGCGATCCGAAGACGGACAGCATGATCAGCCGCGACGACGACCGCTGGAGTGGCCTTCTAACTGGCATTCGGCCGGGGCCGGACGGAGTCGTGTTCGCGTTCAAAAGCGATTTCCAGGAGGCTCCGCTGGAGCTGGCCGAAGCCGATGTTTCCACCATCTTCTTTGCCAAACCGCCGCAAGATGCTGCCCCTCTCCAGGCCTATCCGTTTGTCCTACGCTTGCGCGGTGAGGGCTCACTCCGGGTGTCATCCTGCACCTTTTCAGAGGACGCCATCTCAGCGGTGCATCCGTTGTTAGGAGCATTGAAAATCAACCGTGCCGACGTCACCGCCCTTGAGCGGTTAGACGCGAAACCCGCAGCCAACCCCGACGAATGAACCCCTTTTTGGCCACTGCGGCTTTAGCCGCCACCATCGCGCTTGTCTCTGCGGCGGACGAGGTGAAATCCACCGTGCGGTTTTCCAACAACGACCAGCTATCAGGCACCATGGAGTCGCTCACCCCCGAGCGGCTGGTGTGGAAATCGCCGCTCTTGGAAAAGCCCGCACCGTTTTTTCTCAAGAACGTGCTCGATCTAACAT
>JAYVEJ010000178.1:0-2108 GCA_043748885.1 Luteolibacter sp.
TCGGTCATCCGGCTCGGCTTCCTCGCGACTCTTCCCCCACAACGCTTTCAAGGTGTCATGGGTTCCGTTTCGCCCGAACGATATCTGCGACTTTTGCAGCGGTTGTCGGATTTTCTGAAACCCAGCGAAGAAGCCTGACCATGTCCCTCTTCCCCACCCGCGCCATCCAGGACTTTCCCATCGGGAACTTCCCGCTCGCCGAGCACTCAAGGAGAGTGGGCGTCTCGCCCACCCGTCCTCTAACGTTTCACCCCGAGGCTTGGCTAGCTCCCGCCGACATGGCCGCTTTCTCCGTCAGCGGCAAATCCACCCTCGTCGATTCAGCAAACATTCCTCTCGCCTGGAGCGGATCAGCCCCAAACCTCTCCAACACATTCCCCGCCGCATCCTCCTTCATCATCGTTCACCCATGGGATCTCCTCCGCGCGAATGAACTCTACGTTGCCGCTCTGACCGGCGACTCCATCCACGGCCAAATTCACCCGCTTGCCGTCATCGAAGGCGTCGTTCACATCGGCCCCGGCACTCGCATCTTGCCCGGCGTCTTTATTGAGGGAAATGTCGTCATCGGTGCCAACTGCAAGATCGGTCCTAACTGCTACCTCCGTGGCAACACCAGCATCGGCGACAATTGCCACATCGGCCAATCCGTCGAGATCAAGAATTGCCTCATTCTATCAAATACCAACGTCGGCCATCTCTCCTACATCGGCGACTCCGTGTTAGGCGAGAAGGTTAACCTCGGTGCTGGCACCACCACCTCCAATCTCCGCCACGACGGCAAGAACCACCGCTCGATGGTCGGCGGCGAACTCATCGACACCGGTCGCCGCAAGTTCGGCACCATCATCGGCGATGGCGTCCACACCGGCATCAACACCTCCATCTACCCCGGTCGCAAGTTATGGCCTAACACCACCACGCGCCCAAGCGAGATCGTCCAGCACGACATCCACTTTCAAGATTAAGAAATTTCAACCGCAGATGAACACAGATGAATGCAGATATGGAATCAAGAACAGAGGCATCGAGAGAGATGCGCGAAACAGAAGTGCTTCCCCTCAATCTCTGAATCCAACCATCTCCTATCCCTCTCTTCATCTGCGTCCATCCGCGTTCATCTGCGGTTAAAAAACTCTTCAACTCCAAATCTCTAACTCACATGTGCGGAATCGTCGGATACATCGGAAAAGCGGACGCGGCCACCGTCCTCATCAACGGCCTGCGCCGCCTCGAATACCGCGGCTATGACTCAGCCGGCGTCGCCATCCTCGACGACGACCGCGTGCTCGTTTCCAAGTCTCCGGGAAAAGTCGCCAAGCTCAGCGAAAAAGCCCATGCCGACTGGGATGCAGCGCTGTTTCACCGCGCCTCCACCGGCATCGCCCACACCCGTTGGGCCACCCACGGTCCGCCGACCGAGGTCAACGCCCATCCGCACCTCGACCAGACTGGCGACATCGCGCTGGTCCACAATGGCATCATCGAAAACTACCGCGCGATCCGCGCCCGGTTAGAGGGAAAGGGCCATCACTTCTACTCCGAGACCGACACCGAAGTTCTCGTCCACCTCATCGGGGATTGCGACAAGGGCGATCTCTTCCAAGCCATTTGCGATGCACTCCATCAGGTCAACGGCACCTTCGGCATCGCCGTTCTATCATCTCGCGAGCCGGATAAAATCATCACCGCCCGCCGTGGCAGTCCTATCGTCATCGGTGTCGGCGATGGTGAAACCATCATCGCCTCCGACGCCTCCGCCATCGTCGCCCACACTCAGCGCGTGATCTATCTGGACGACAACGACATCGCCATCGTCACCGCCGATTCCGTCGATATTCGCGACCTCAACAACGTCCCCGTCACCCGCGAGATTGCCGAGCTCGGCCTCGATGCCGCCGCTGCCGAGAAGGGTGGCTACGACCATTTCATGCTCAAGGAAATTCACGAGCAACCCGATGCGTTAGGCAACGCCATCCGCGGTCGCTTGGACTTCGATCTCGGCTCATCCGTTCTAGCAGGCATGGGCACTTCACCGCGCGAACTCGCGGAACTCAGCCGCGTCGTCCTCATCGGCTGCGGCACTTCACTTCACGCCGGACTCGTCG
>JAYVEJ010000179.1:0-2107 GCA_043748885.1 Luteolibacter sp.
CGGGGGGTAGGTCAGGATGTCTGATCCTGCGTCAGAGCCGTGACATACAGGTTCCCTACCTCGCCGCCGACGGCAGCACCAAGGTCGGCAACGCCGCCTCGTTTTCCTATCCGCGCACCTCCATCGCTGGCGATCAAGGCTCGGATTCCGGATCCAAAGCATCCGGCTCGCTATTCCCCGCAGCGGCGGAATTCGCTGGCCACCGCGTGCTCACCGAGGAGCAAACCGACGAACTGGCCACGCAAATCGTTACGGAAATCAAGAAGCGCGGCCCCTTCCTCTCGCTCTCCGAGTTCGTCAACCGCCAGCTCACCACCGACAATGAACTCGCCATCGCATCCACCATCCAGAAAGCACTCGATAACCTTGCCGACCTCGGATCTTCTCCGAAAAACCCGTATGCCGCGATTCAAGCCATTGCCCCTAACATCACCAGCAAGCCGCCAGGAGAGCCCGATTACAAATTCCCGAAAGCTGCGCTCGGCTTCTCGGCCTTCGGTGTCCCCGGGTGGGTTCGCCAAGCTGACATTCTCAAGCCGCTGGCACCCATTTTATCTGCCCGCGATGACACCTTCATCATCCGGGGTTATGGTGATTCCCGGGAAAAGGGAAATCCTATGAAAGTCGTGGCAAGGGCATGGTGCGAAGTCGTTGTGCAGCGGCAAGCCGACTACCTGGACCCAAGCGATCCCCCAGGCGTCGCGCCCTTTTCTGCCCTTATGAAATCGAATATCAACAAGCGCTTCGGCCACCGATATGAGATCGTTTCCTTCCGCTGGCTAAACGAAAAAGAGATCTAATCCGCCCACTTGTGTCCGCTTCTGTTTAATCTCAGTCACTATCACCATGATATCCTCGTTCCCGTCAACATTCTGCCAACCGCTCCTAGCTGCGACTGCCTGCCTTTTCCTAGCGCTCGTCCCCGCCACCGCAGGTTGCAAGGTGAAAGCCATTTTTGTACAGCCGCCCGATGATGTTCCAGAGAAAGCCGTCCTCGTCGTCGGCAAGAAATTCTTGGAGATCGAACTTCCAAAGCGGAACTTCTCTCCGGAAGTTGAGTTGTCCGCAGGTGACATGCTCGTGGGGGTGCTGCCCACCAAGCCAGAAAAACCGGAGATGCCGCCAGGGACTCCCAATTTCAAAATCCCGGAAACCTGGACGGATTGCATTCTGCTATTTTTCCACGATCCTACCAACAAGGTTTTCCCGGCAAAAATCATTCCTGTGAATGCTTCCGCGGCAAACTTCCCCTTGGGCCACACCGTCATTTTTAACGTGTCTTCCGCCACAGTCGTCGCCAAATTCGGCGAGATAACCACCCAAGTGAAACCGGGACAATCAGTGACGGTCAAGCCGCCGCGATCCGGCTCCGGCGACTATCCGGTAGCGATCGACTGCACCTTACCCGGCGACAATACGCCCGTCGCGCTGTGCCGCTCCACTTGGCAGCATGAGGCGAATGCCCGCCAGATCCTATTCGTCACTCCCATGCCACAGCAGAAGAATCCGCGCGTCTGGGGTGTATTGGACCGCCCGGCGCAATTAGAGAAAACCAAAGATGACTGATTCATTTTGCGCCGCTCAACCCGCCAAAGTAGCTCCCGTAAAAATAATATCAAAGAGTCCGCAATAGGCGCACTCTCATAGCTTTCCCGCCTCGCCTCACCCGGTTGGGGGATGGCTGAATTGGTTTTTTGAAGTTGAAGTGACGGTCTCTGCCAACAAGCTCGGTCACATCCATTATGAAAAAGAAATGTCTAACATTCGCTGTCTGTTTGGTTTCGATTCATGCGGGATTTTCCGAACCCCTGGAACCCAGAAAGGCAGCGGTCCCTTATTCGAGGAGGTCATGCAAAGCGGCAAAGTGCCGAAAGGGACGAACTTGAAGACCGGCGTGACCGGGTCCATAACCCAAACAAGGCCTAGCCCTCGAACTCGAAAAACGCCGGGAGAAAAACCCAACTCTGGTCGCACTTGCCGTCCTGCCTGCTTCCGGTTGCCGCCGGGCCACCGTCCTGTTAGCTCCCGCCGCCGGCGGCACCTTCACTGCTTACGTCATCGACGACGATCCGTCCAAGCTCCCGCTCGGCGAGTTGCGCGTTCACAA
>JAYVEJ010000180.1:0-2106 GCA_043748885.1 Luteolibacter sp.
CAATTACATCGCACGGATGCTGGAGCCGGGTTGGCACCGGGACACCTATGTGGAGGAATATCACCGGGCATTTTTCACCCGCTACGCCGAGGGCAAGCCACCCCGAAAATGTGGGATCAGCGACGAACACATCGGTGGTCTGGCCACCGTTCCGGCACTGGTTGCGGCCTTGGAAGGACCCCCGCGCGAGGAGCTGCGGCGGATCGTGAAAGAGCACGTCGGCCTGACCCATGCTCATGCGAACGTCCTGAGAGCGGCGGACACGCTGGTGCGAATCTTGTGGGCGGTGGCGGATGGAGCCGCGCTGCGGGAGGCGATCCGCACGGAGGCGGGCGACTGGATTTCCGGCAATAAAGCGGAGTCCTGGCGCGACCAACCGGATGCGCATGTGATCGGTGCGCGGTTCAGCCCGGCTTGTTACATCGCAGAGGCGATGCCCGCCGCGCTCTATCTCACTTGGAAATACCATGATGACTTCGCTGCGGGGATCATCGCCAACGCGGTGGTCGGCGGAGACAATTGCCACCGCGGTGCGGTGGTCGGCAGCCTGCTAGGGGCGGCGGCAGGTGAGCTGCCAGAGCGGTTTCGCCGCGCAGGTAAATCCTAACAATGACCGATCCCGATGGGCTGGGTTGTGCGATCACGGATCAGTGGCCCGGAAAGTGAATCGTGGACTGTCGGTCCGAAATGCAATCCGCCGAATGATGCCATTGCATCCAAATCTATCAGCCGGGGTAGTCGCCCGAGATGTAGCCTTGGAGTTGCTCGATGGTGTGGCGTTGGGATTGCATCACCCAACTGACGAGGTCGCCCATGGAAATGAGGCCGACTAAGCGGCCGTCATCGACGACGGGGAGGTGGCGGATCCGGTTGCTGGTCATGAGCTGCATGCACTTTTCGATGCCGTCCTTACTGCGCACGGTGATCGCCGGGCGGGAAATGATTTCGCCGACGCGGGTGTCCCGCGAAGTGCGCCCTTGGAGGACGACTTTGCGGCTGTAGTCGCGCTCTGATAGCACGCCCACGACCTCACCATTTTCCATGGCGACGAGTGCGCCGATGTTTTTTTCACCCATCAGGCGGATGGCGTCATACACGGAATCCTCCGGCTTGGTGGTTAGAATTTCGCCGCTCTTGTTGTGCAAGATATCGTAAACTGTGCCGTTGATTTCCATGGGTATTTTCGGTTTGAAGTTCAGGTAACATGCTCACCTGAAATGACGGCGTCAAGGACGCAGGGGGGAATGAAATCGCAGTCCTTATTCCTTGCTAGACGAAGGCCCGCCGTGGCTTGATGGGCGGCGTGAAAGCCTACTTAGACTTGATGCGCGACGTGATGGAGCACGGCGAAAAACGGGCCGACCGGACCGGCACGGGGACGATTTCGGTGTTCGGGCGGCAGGCGCGGTTTGATCTGCGGGAGGGATTTCCCTGCGTGACAACCAAGAAGCTGCACCTGCGCTCGATCATCCATGAGCTGCTGTGGTTCCTACGCGGAGAAACGAACACCCGCAGCCTCAAGGAAAACGGCGTGACCATCTGGGACGAGTGGGAAGATGCCGAGGGCGAGTTGGGGCCGATCTATGGCAAGCAATGGCGCGCATGGCCGACCCCGGAAGGCCGGACGATTGATCAGATCCGGCTGCTGATCGACGGCTTGTTAGGAGATCCGCAGTCCCGGCGGCATGTGGTTTCCGCGTGGAATGTCGGGCAAATCCACCAAATGGCGTTGCCGCCTTGCCATTTGTTATTTCAGTTCTACGTCCACGAAGCCGCCCCCGGGGAGAAGCCGGGACTCTCGTGCCAGCTCTATCAGCGCAGCGCGGATTTGTTTCTCGGAGTGCCCTTCAACATCGCTTCCTACGCCTTGCTCACAAAAATGGTCGCCCACGTCTGCGGCTACGAGGCGCGGGATTTCGTCCACACATTTGGCGATTTGCATCTCTACTCGAATCACCTTGAGCAGGCGGAAATCCAACTCGCCCGCGCACCGCGACCCTTGCCGACGCTGTGGCTCAATCCCGAGGTGAAAGACATCGACGCGTTCACCATCGACGACATCCGCTTGGACAACTACGAGCCGCACCCGCACATCAAGGCGCCGGT
>JAYVEJ010000181.1:0-2106 GCA_043748885.1 Luteolibacter sp.
GGAGATGAGCCGGAAGCGGCCTGCCTAGCAGCTCAGGGTTTTGGTTGGAAAAACAGTTTCGGCTCCGGCAAAGGCGGCGACACCATCACCAGCGGCCTCGAAGTGACATGGACCACCACCCCCACCCAGTGGAGCAATAATTACTTTGAGAACCTCTTCGGTTACGAATGGGAACTCACCAAAAGCCCCGCCGGTGCCCACCAGTGGCGACCAAAAAATGGCGGCGGTGAGGGCACCGTGCCTCATGCTCACGATGCGTCCAAGCGCATCGCCCCTAACATGCTCACCTCGGACATCGCACTCCGCGCGGATCCCGCGTATGAGAAAATCTCGCGCCGTTTCCTAGAGAATTTCGATCAATTCGCCGATGCGTTTGCCCGCGCTTGGTTCAAGCTCACCCACCGCGACATGGGGCCACGCGAGCGCTATCTCGGGCCGGAAGTGCCTGCGGAAATTCTCATTTGGCAGGACCCCATTCCCTCAGTCGATCACCCGTTAGTCGATGCGCAGGACATTGCTGACCTCAAGGCCAAGCTCTTGGCGTCAGGCCTAACCATCGCCGAAATGGTAACGACCGCCTGGGCCTCAGCCTCGACGTTCCGTGGCTCCGACATGCGTGGCGGCGCAAACGGTGCCCGCATTCGGCTCGCACCGCAGAAAGATTGGGAGGTCAATCAGCCTGCCCAACTGGCTAAGGTGTTAGCCACAGTTGAAGGCATTCAGAGCGCCTTCAACAGCGCCCAGTCCGGCGGGAAAAAAGTCTCACTAGCCGACCTCATCGTTCTAGCAGGATGCGCCGCAGTCGAGCAAGCGGCGAAGAACGCTGGCCACGAGGTCAACGTCCCATTCACCCCCGGGCGGATGGATGCCACGCACGAGCAAACCGACGTGGAATCCTTCGGTTTCCTCGAGCCACTCGCCGACGGTTTCCGCAATTATCTTAGAACCAACTACACGGTCTCGGCCGAGGAATTGTTGTTGGATAAGGCACAATTGCTCACCCTCACCGCACCGGAAATGACAGCGCTCGTCGGGGGCATGAGAGTGTTAGGCACTCACGGTAATTTCACCAAACAATCCGCTGCTCTGACCAACGACTTCTTTGTAAACCTGCTCGACATGCACACGGAATGGCAGCCGCTTTCAGCCGCCGCTGATCGCTTCGAGGGCCGTGATCGCAAATCGGGCGAACTCAGATGGACCGGCACCCGAGTCGATCTGATCTTCGGCTCTAACTCCCAACTTCGCGCACTGGCGGAAGTTTACGGTTGCTCGGACTCGCAGACCAAGTTTGTCCAAGACTTCGTGGCGGCTTGGGACAAAGTGATGAACCTTGACCGCTTTGACATAGCGTAACTCCCCATCCGATAATCAAAAGGCGCGCACCCGGAAACTGTATCAATCCGGGTGCGCCGGTTTTACATAGGTTTACTTTTCTTCCTTGCCGTTGAGTAAACCAAAAACATCCATCTAGCAGGGTAAGATCGTACGCCGCTAACCCATCATCACCCCATGACTCTGCCGGACGCCATCGACCATTTTCTATCTAAACCTGGAGCAGAAGAGAGCACTCCATTTGGACCCGATGTGCTCGTTTACAAGGTGGCCGGAAAAATGTTCGCGCTCGCCGTGCCCGATGATTTTCCCGCCCGTATCAATCTCAAGTGCGATCCCGAGCGTGCCCTCGCGTTGCGCGACGAGTATGAATCCATCACTCCCGGCTATCATATGAATAAGCGCCACTGGAACACCCTCGTTCTTGATGGCTCGCTTCCCTCCAAACTCGTCCGCGATCTCATCGACCACTCTTATGAACTCGTCGTCGCCTCGTTGCCGAAGTCGTGGCGAAACCTGCAAGCTTGATTGCAATTGCGGCAAACTTACGTCAATCCATCGCTGATTAACGTTAGTCTGTTTGTGATTCACGTTGATCCGCCGTTCCTTAACGGGCATCTGTTTTGGAAACCCGTTAGGCTGTTGCATTTCGACGGCGCTTTATGAAAAAACCACGAGTGGATCTGATGGATGGTCGTTGACCAAAACCGGTTTGTCGTTACCCCGCGAATTCCCCGTGATTGCCTATCACCCACTAACGTGGATCCATGA
>JAYVEJ010000182.1:0-2104 GCA_043748885.1 Luteolibacter sp.
ATCGCATCATCAATCCTCCAAGGCATTGATAGCAACCGTCTCGGGTATCGTACAAAAAGCGTGTGCTGATGCGGGAGTAGGAGTGGACCTTGATCCCCAACGACGCGCCATCTGGTTCTCGGAACACGCCTTACATGTTAGTGCGCGTAACCTAGACGGCGCTATTCCTTCACTTGAAAATCCGACTGCGATCTGGGAAATCAAAGAATATTGGGGCAAAACAAGCGGAGGCAGCAAAATGAGCGATGCCGTTTATGAATGCCAATTGGTGGGCCTTGAATTAAAAATATTTGAAACAAAAAGTGGCGTGCCTATCGACCACATTGTTTTTGTAGATGGCAAAGACCAATGGAATAGCCGCAAGTCCGATCTGTTGCGATTCATCGATCTGCACCAGCAGGGTCTCATTGATCACCTTATCATTGGTCGTGAGGTTGAAACCGAATGGCCGACTATAGCGATCGCAATTGCTTCCAAATAAACTGGAAGTTCCCAGCGATGGATGGCGCCCATCTAAACTAAAAACAATGAACACTATCCTCCTCCGCGTCTCCGTCATCACCGTGGCACTGGTCATCTGGTTTTGGACGCAGAAATTGATTGCCCGGAAGAGCGGTGAAATGAGTGGAATCGGCGACGCAGTTCACCGTCTAACTGCGGGGTTGCATGGCTATTTCGCGACGCATGATAAGTCTGCTAACCGGGCACTTATTATTAGCTCGCTGGGCATCGACGTGCTTGGTATTTCACTGATCGTCATTGCTATTTTCGGGCAGAGTTTTGCGCCATTTATCGGGATCATCATCGTCTTCAGCTTGCGGCAGATCTCGCAACTCTGCTGCACCTTGCCACCGCCGCCTGGGATCATCTGGCGCGATCCGGGGTTTCCCACGGTGCTTGTCACCTATGATGTCGGCAACGATTTCTTCTTCTCCGGCCACACCGCACTTGCGGTGCTTGGGGCGATCGAGATTTGCCAACTCGGGCCGTGGTGGTTGGGGGCGATCACGGTCGTCGTCGCACTCGGCGAGGCTCTGATCGTGCTGGTCCTGCGTGCTCACTACACGCTGGACGTGATCGCCGGTGCCTTCGCGGCGTGGTTCGCTGCGGACATGGCAGCCCGCCTTGCGCCATTCGTCGATGGTTGGTTGAAGTGAATGATTGTGGATTCGAGATATGGGTTCAAACTCTGGTTATGCAAATTCCCCGTGTGACAGTTCTTCTCGCGCTGCTAGGTATCACTCCGCTGTTAGCCCAAGCGGAAATCCCAGCCAATTCGCTGATGACTCCCAAGAAATTTAAGACCCGCGCGGTGGGCGGCGGCGTGAATCCAGGGGCGACGGTGGACGCTGGAAAATCCGCGAATCCGGGCGTGCGCTATGTCACCCACGTCGTGCTTAGTGAGTCGCGGATGTGGACTAACACCGAAGGCAAACCACTCGAAGCGAAGCTCATCGCCTATGAAGACCTCGTCGCGGAAGCACCCGAAGGCGCGGAGGAACCGGTGATGCCCGCAGCGCCGGCCAATCCCACGGTCACTCGCGGCGGAAAGGTCCGGTTGTTAGTGAGTCAGAAGCCGGCGGAGATCGCGCTCGACCGGCTAAGCGTGGCGGACCGGGAATTCATCGGCCAATTGCAGGCCGCACTCGCGAAAAAAGCGGCGGCGGGCCGATGACCTGACTACTTCGTTAGAGTGGCGAACCACGCCTTAGTCGCAGGTCGGTTGAGGAGGGCGAGGGCAAGGATCGGATAGACGCACGACACCACCACTCCGCCGATTGCACCACCGGCCATGAATCCCGACATCATGCCTGAAACGGCGGCGGGAGCCTTGGAACTTGCCAGCATTCCTTGAGTCATTTCCTGCATCGCCGGAATCATGATGGTGATGGCCAATACTAAGTTGATGAGTTTTGCACCCAGCGACGACCATGCATAAGTGTTCGACCATTTAAGGCCGTTTCGCCGCTTTTGCAGCAGTTGGATGCCGGCGATGATCATCGGAATCGCCACCAAAAACCCTGCAACCTTGTAAGTTGCAGGGTTTCAAGAGTGGTACACCCGGAGGAACTCGAATCCCCAACCTTCTGATTCGTAGTCAGAC
>JAYVEJ010000183.1:0-2101 GCA_043748885.1 Luteolibacter sp.
GATGTCAGCAAGGAAAACTCGGGAAAGAAGATTGCATGGATTTGCATCCCATTGAGAATCAATATGAGTTCTTCGGCCATTCATGGTTTGAATAAATTATGGACATTCCCAAAAAAGTCTTGCTAGGGAGCCGAACTGCGAGTTTTATTGCCAACGAAAGCGCGGGCATAGCTTAGTGGTAAAGCGCTATCCTTCCAAGTTAGACATGCGGGTTCGATTCCCGCTGCCCGCTCCATTCAAATCTCCGAGGTCTCCAACTTATCTTCACCATGAAAAAAACTGCATTCTTCGCTCTTTTCAGCGCTTCCTTCGGGCTGCTGTCTGCCAACACCGCTGTGGATTGCATCGCGCTTTCCCTTTCGATCAAAACCTTAGTCGCCTCCGAGCAATCGAAGGTTCTTGAGATTGTTTCGAATGAAGTGGCGGTTGCTCCGACCTGCGCCTGCGAAATCGTAAAAGCCGCAATCGAAGGTTCAAATGCCAAGGTGGAGACCGTCGCCGCGATCGTCGAGGCTGCGGCAACCGCCGCGCCGGATCAAATGCGCTTGGTGTCCCAGTGCGCAGTTGCGGTGGCTCCAGACGCCTTGGCAGCGGTCCAAGCGGTGGTCGCTAAATTGGATCCCAATCTCGGAGACTCCGGCTCCAGTGCGAAAAGTGCGAAAAGCGCCAAGGGTGAGGCCGCAGAAGTTTCATCAATGCCGAATCCATTAGATTTCCCTGGCCAAGGACCGATCGGACCGACCCCGGGTGGGCCGGGTGGAATGCCCCTGATTCCCCAGTTACCGCCTGTTATTATTGCTCCACCTGATGTTTCCAACGTGGATCCGAAAAAGCCTAAGAAGCCCAAGAAGGTAAATTGAACCTCTTGACATGATCAATTTCATTTCGGTTAAACTTCCATTAATCACCCCATTCACTCCATGAAAAGCAAACTCACCATCGGCCTGTTTGGCTTGTTATCCGCCGCTTCAGCTTCCGCTCAGGGGCTTTATTATGTAGGAAGTGAGGCAAAAGAGTCTCTACCCCTCAAGTGGGTTGTCGGAACGAACGTGATTTATGATGACAACGTCACTCCTGGAGCCGGCAACGGCAAAGACAGCTCCTTCGCCGTCAACCCATATGTAGGACTTTCATTCGTTAGTATAACTCCACAAACCACTTGGGATGTGTACGCGCGTCTAGGTTTGGTTTATTATTTTGACCAACCTGCGACCAGCGGCACCAGCGATCTCAATAGCCAGTCGCGTGCCGGCCTTAACGTAACCCATCGTTTCAGCGAGCGTCTCCGCCTCACCAGCAGGAATTTCATTTCATATGAACTGGAACCCGACTACTCATACGGCTATGCCTCCTCCCGTCAGCTTTCGGAATATTTCTATTGGCAGACCGATAACTCACTGGGATTCCGGTGGACCGAGCGCTTCGCCACTTACACAGGATTCAGTCTAACTGGAGCTGATTATGGGAGCGTATCGAACAATGACCGATTCACTTGGGAACTCTACAATCAGGCGCGATATCAACTTGGGCCACAAACAGTCCTAACGGGTGATTACCGCTACGCCCAAACTTCCGATCCCCAAGGACTTGGTTCCAATTCGACTGACCAATATATTCTGCTTGGTGTGGAACAAAGATTCAGCCCTAACACGATCGGAATCTTCCGGGCAGGAGCTCAACTCCGCAGCGTGGACAACGGTAATGACAACACGAGTCCTTATGTGGAACTTGCCTTGAACTCTCAAGTCACCCAGCAACTTAGCGTCCGCGCTTTTTCCCGCTACGGAATCGAATCCTATGACACAATTCGTTCGACCCCTAAAGGCGTTCTTGCGGAATTCAGTGATCGCCGAACTTTGCGGTTTGGGTTGGCATCGGAATACGCGGTGACTCCGACCACCTCGATTTTTGGAGGTATTGACTACATTCCAACCACATTCAGTGGCGGCAATGCCGTCACCGGAGTTACCGGACCGATCGGGAGCTACGACGAGGATATCCTCAATGCTTACATTGGAGTATCTGTAAAAATCAATGATTTCCTCACGGGAACCGTGTCTTACAACTACACTCACTCCACTTCCGATTTTCTCAATCAGAC
>JAYVEJ010000184.1:0-2100 GCA_043748885.1 Luteolibacter sp.
TACAGCGGCATCAATTTCGACCGCATCAAACCCGGCCAAACCCTCTACAAAACCTCCGATCCCAAGCTCGACTCCGAACTCCGCCGGTTCTGGCAAAACGCCCGTCCCGCCGAGAAAAAATCCCCGCTCCATCTTATCGTTAGCGGCAAGCCCGGCGAGCCGCTGGAAGTGCGGAGTGGTGAATGCGGAGTGCGGAGTGAGGCTCTTTTGGAAACCGCTAGCAAGCATCCGTTAGGCGCAGAGAAACTCGCCGAACAACTCGGCCGTCTTGGCGATTCCTCCTTCGAACTTGCCACCCTCGACAACCAACTCGAGGGCGATTGCCACATCGCCGTTTCCGCCCTCAACCAGCTCCGCCGGGCCTTGGTGAAACAATTAGAAACCGCCGCCGCCATCAAACCAGAGCGCCCGCAAATCACCACCACCCACCGCGACCTCTTCCCCTCAATGTTGGATGTTGGAAATCCGACGTCCGATGTTCCCAGCCTCTCCGTCCTCTGCCGCGCCCTCAGCCAAGTCACCGCCGCCCTCGATTGCGGCGTGGAAACCATCTACTGCGACTTCGAAGACCTACGTCGCTACAAGCAAGCCGTCGCCCTTTTCAGATCCGCACTCCCCACTCCGCGCTCCGCACTTCTTCTCGCCACCCCGCGCATCCTCAAGCCCGGCGAAATCGGTTATCTCAAACTCATCGAAAAAGCCGAACCCGACGGCTTGCTTCTCCGCAATCTCGGCGCACTCCATTATTACAAAGACCGCCACGACCTGAAAAAAATCGGCGATTTCTCCCTCAACGTCGCCAACCCGATCACCGCGAAACTCCTCATGGAAGCCGCCAGCCTCGATCACCTCACCGTTTCCTACGACCTCAACATCGGCCAAGTGTTAGAGCTGCTCCACAGCGCCCCGCCCGCGTGGTTCGAACTCACTCTTCACCAACACATGCCGATGGTTCACATGGAGCGCTGCGTCTTCTGCACCTTCCTCAGCACCGGCACCACTTACAAAGATTGCGGTCGCCCGTGCGAAACCCACGTTGTCCACCTTCGCGACCGCGTAGGCCAGCTCCATCGCCTGCAAGCCGATGTCGGCTGCCGCAACACCCTCTTCAACGGCAAAGCCCAATCCGGTGCCCGTTACTACTCACACCTCCGCGCCACCGGCCTCACCCGCTTCCGCGTCGAGCTGCTAGACGAAGCCGAAGACGCCGCCAAAACCATCCGCGCCTACCAGGATCTGCTCAGCGGCAAGTCCGACGCCTTCGAACTGCTAGACCAAGTCCAAGCCCTCGAAAAACTCGGCGTCACCGAAGGCACGCTCGCGGAACTTTGAGAGGGAGCAAGTTAGATTATAAATCAAGAGAATTCAACCGCAGATAGACAGGATGAAAGCAGATAAATAGAATGAAAACGCAGTCATTATCTGTGTTCTTCATCTGCCTGCATCTGTGTTCATTTGCGGTTAAAAATTCTTAATCTGACAGGATTGGACGAGACGCCCCACTCCTATATTTGAACCCAGCTATGCACATCCATTGGAAAATCGAACGTCTGGACGAGAACCCCGACGAAGATCCGGCAGCGGACGAATGCCTGATAGAAATCGAAGGCACCATCGAATGCGACGGTCAAACGGCCGGCGTGGTGGACGCGAGTTATCTCTATGCCGACGAACCGGAATCTTCTGCCGCCTTCATGGAATTCTGGAATCTCGATAGCCGGACCTGCAAAGTTTTCGAGCAAATCATCGTCCCAGCCCACGGCAAATTCCGCGAGCCGATTCCAGACTTCCTCGGGGCCTTGCCGGGAATTCTTTGCGTCCACTTCATCGCGTTGCGTCCGCAGTTCCGCCGTCGCGGACTCGGTCGCGAGCCCATCAGTGAACTGATCCGCAACTTCGCCGATCCGCGCGTCGTCGGTCTCTTCCCCAACGAATCCTCGCGGCTTCGCCTGGTGACCGGCATCCTCATCGAGATCTCCGAGGAATGGGAAACCGGCAAAGTCTCAGACATCCTGACCTACCCCCCGATCCCTGCGGATTTGCAGACAGGCGCGAGGAAACCAAATGATCCCAAACTGGTAATTCCTGCAATCGTCTTCA
>JAYVEJ010000185.1:0-2092 GCA_043748885.1 Luteolibacter sp.
CGCAGCGCGAGAAAGCCGAGGGATGCCACTGCGTCGCGGGTTCCACAATCGAACAAGAATTTTTTCATGAGGCGGAGCCGGGTGCTGATTTCGCGGAAATCGTGATTCGCTTGAGTCGATCATCACCCTGCGGCGAATGGGAAACGATTTGCGGATCGTCGGCCAGCACATTGTAAACCAAGCGCCGATAGTAGGCATTGAGCGGGCGCATCTGGAACGCCTTGCCAGTGGTTTTCACCCGCTCGGCGATGCCTTTTACTTCGTCATTCAAATGGTCTTCCTGGATCGAGCGGAAATGGCCACAGTCCACCTTGATCCGCTCGGCCTTGGGCAGATGCCGGCGGACGATGCGATTGACGAGATATTGGAAGTCGTCGAGGCGGTCGCCGTCCTTGCCGATGATGGCTTCACTCTCCCCCGAATGAATTTGCAGGCAAGGTCCGTCATGGGTTTCCTGAACCTCGATGGTTGCCGTGAAACCGAGGTGTCCGAGCATCGTATCGAGGATCTTGTTGGCTGATTCCACCGTTGTCATGGGCCGAGTCTAATCACATCGCCCGCTGGGTCAACCACCTCACAATGGTTTGTGTTCGAACTGCCCGGCGATCTCCGCCGCGTAGTCCATCAGCCGTTGTTTTTCCGCAGGGGTGAACTCGTAGGGTGCGAATTTACCGATGCCGAGCGTGCCGATGACCTCGCCGGAAGTGGGGGAAAACACCGGCACTGCGAGCGAGCCGGAGACCCCAGTCTGGCGCGCATCGACCTTCGCGACTCCGCCGAGATCCTGCTGGAGATTGCACAATTCCACCGGCTCCTTGCGCTCAGCCGCCACCCCGGCGATGCCTTTGCCAAAAGGAATCAAAGCGATTTTTTCTATCAAAAACTCCGGCACGCCGATCTGACAAACAAGCGTCAGCGTGGTGGTTCCAGCCGCCGCCTGATGGATGGTTCCGGTTTGGCAGCCGAGGTTTTCCAAAATGGCTTCCAACAGCGAGTTCCAATTTATAAGAGCAGTCATGGCTGTTGGAATAGCACGGGTTAGACGCCCCGTCACCCCCTGATTGATGGTGGAAATTCGCGCTTGGCATTGTCCGCGATATCCGCCAAACCCTCCGGCGCATGAAGAAAAGCCCCACACTTATTTCAGCGCTGGCCATGAGCTTGCTGGCCTGCCAACTCTGCCCTGCCATGGACGTCAAAGAGGATCATTACGGGGCGATGCCCGACGGGAAAAAGGTCAAGATTTTCACCCTCACTAACAAGAACGGCCTCAAGGCCAAAGTGATTGAATACGGTGCCATCCTGATCTCGATGGAGACCCCGGACAAATCCGGTAAATCAGCCGACATCACTCACGGTTATGATAACTTGGAAGGCTGGCTAACCAATACATCTTACTTCGGTGCGACGGTCGGTCGTTTTGGGAATCGCATCAAGGACGGCAAGTTCACACTTGATGGCAAGGACTACAAACTCGCCACGAACAACGAGCCCGGCGGCATCCCATGCGCCCTTCACGGTGGCCTCAAAGGCTTCGACAAAGTGCTATGGTCTGGAAAAACAACTGCCGACAAGGGTGTCGAGTTTTCCTACACCTCCAAGGATGGTGAAGAAGGCTATCCCGGCAACCTAACCGTCAAGGTCACCTACTCCCTCAATGACGACAACGAACTCAAGTGGGAAGCCAAGGCCACCACCGATGCGCCGACGGTGCTTAACATCGTTCAGCATACTTATTGGAATCTATCCGGCGATCCCACCAAGCTGATCAACGACCACATCCTCATGCTCAACGCGGATGGTTATCTGCCAACTAACGCCGGCCTAATCCCTACCGGTAAGATCGATCCGGTCGCCGGCACACCTATGGATTTCACCAAGCCCACAGCCATCGGTCAGCGGGTGGATGCCGACTTTGAAGCCCTCAAACTCGGCGGTGGTTACGACCATGCATGGGTTCTTAAAAAGGGCAAAGACATGCATCTCGCCGCGAAGGTGATGGATCCCAAGTCCGGTCGCGTCATGGAAATTTCCACCAATCAACCCGCCATCCAGTTCTACGGCGGAAACTTCCTCGATGGGAAAGCCATCG
>JAYVEJ010000186.1:0-2087 GCA_043748885.1 Luteolibacter sp.
GCTCCAGCAGACCCTCGCCACCGGCGGCAAACTCGGCAACAACCGCGTCCGTCCGCCGCGCCTCGAACTCACCGGAGCCGAGCTTGCAGAGGCCACCGCAGTCATTGAGCTAGCGCTCGCGACCGCTCCAGTTTGAGAGCCGACACCCGGCGCTCGCGCTGCGGGTGACTGCCTGTCGTGCGAGCAACTCTGCAACGCTTTCGAACTGCTTCATTAAAGGAACTGGTTGGTTGAAGAATAACAATTGCCCCCTCTGCGAAGCGCTGTCTTCGTGCCGGATAGGTTATCGAAGTGAAGGGGATTTTTCAAATTCCTGCCCTTTGATAGCTTTGATAGATCTATAATGCATTACCCAGACTCTTGGCATTGAATCCCCAATGACCTAAGAGTCCAAACCCGAAATTAATACAATTGTGAAAATCCTAAGTATCTGCAACCAACTATGGAATGTTGCACTTAAACACTCGGCCCTCGCCTTTGCGGTGAGTGCCACAGTGATTCTCGGAGTCGGCCAGTCCGCACACGCGAATCTCAACTATACCTTTACAGACACCGGCAATGCCATCACCAGATTGGAAGGTTGGACGCCGGTTTTCGGTGCCGGCTGGGCAAAATATGATTGGTGGGGTTCTGACGGTAATATCGGCGACGGGTGGTCTGACGCGGATGCTCAATTATCCCACTCCCCGGCATTTAAACTCAATGGTTCAGGACCGCTGACTTTCAAGATGATCGGTGCCCCGGCATCGCCCGCGCCCACCCCAGTTTCTGCACTCGGCGTGCCGACGGTCAATTCGGCCGCGATTCCGTCGACCGCAATCGTTACTGGCGGCTTCATGGGAGTTGCCCTGCGGGAAGTGGCCACCGACACCTATGTGTTGTGGAAGGCGCACGCAGGAACAAATTTCGGCACCTTGGGATCGGTCTGGCCCGACCAGAGTTTCAGCCAAACGGATCTGGCTCCCTATGCCAATAATGGCAAGGTCTACACCCTCGATTTCATTGATAATAATAGTAACCCCGGTGGCGATGATCATTGGGTGACCTTGGGCGGTGCCAGTATTCCCGGCAATGTCGTCACCGTGATGAAAACTTACGATTTCACCGGGACCACACTTCAAGGATGGCACAACCGCGTGTGGGATGCGACCACCTTAGCATGGGTCGATCTCGCCCCGGATCTCAAAACCATGCCCGGCTCCGTCAATGGCGGCGTCATCCAACCGCCAAGTGCTGACAATAATCTGTTTGGCAACAGCGGCACCAAAATTGAGCCGATCGGTGGCAACATCGACACCCACCTGAATAGCCTCTGGCTCCGCTCGCCGGTCTTCAAGCTCGCGCCATACAAAGCCTTGACTGCGGATATCGGAGGCGGGGAACCCAGTGGCATCGCTCCAGCCAATGACGCATCGGTCCCATTCGAGACGGTCGCTGACGGTTGGAAGGGCATCGCCTTGCGCACTGTTAGCAATGGAGCTTTCGTGCTCACGAAGGCGAGCACTTCATTTGACACCACGTTGCAGACCGTGACCTTCACCGAGGCAGAATTGGCATCCTTTGTGGGACTCGACTGCACCTTGGAGCTGATCAATTTGGACAATGGCAGCCCCGGCTGGGTGAGTATGGACAATGTCTCCATTCCCGTCCCGCCAAGCAATGCCTGTGATATGCTCACCTACGGCAGCGGCGGCGTCATTAGCGGCACCAATGTGAGCTTGTTAGTGCCCTCAGGCACGAATCTTGCGACCTTGGCTCCCGCCTGCACGGTTTCCCCATTTGCCTCGTACGTCGGCCCGACCCCGAACTTTTCTGTTGCCAATCCGTCAAACTACGTCGTGACCGCCGAGGATGGCACGACTAAAACCTATTCGGTGACTATCAGCTTCGGAACCCCCAGTGCCGCCTGTGACATTCTGACCTTCGTCTTCCCCGGCCAGCTCGACACGGTCATTTCCGGCACCAACATCAGCGTGTCCGTGCCGGTGACCACGGACGTCACGGCACTCGCGCCCACTTACACGACATCCGCATTTGCCAACGGCTCACCCGTATCCGGCACATCGCGGAATTTCACCAGTGCGCAG
>JAYVEJ010000187.1:0-2086 GCA_043748885.1 Luteolibacter sp.
GGCTTTTTCTCCCGCCCAGAGGATATGCACCGCGTCGCGGACCTTGGCGTCTGGGCCGTCGAGGAAAACATCCATTGAAGCTGCCTTGCCCAGAGAAGCGACCCGGCGATGCACGAAGCCGGCGGCTTCAAGCGCGGCCCGTGCGCGATCCATATCTTCGCGGCGGAGCATGATGTCCACGTCCCGCGTGTTTCTAACCGCCGCAGCATCCACTCGGGAAACCCAAGCTGCCACGGCATTTCCTCCGACCACGGCGTAGCGCACGTCCGCTTGGGCTAGGGCAGACGCCGCGCGGTTGAGCCGGTTCTTCACGCTTTCGATTCCTTCTGCCATCCGCTGCCAGGATACGGGTGCCAGAGCGATAGCTTTGCTCATGCGGGGAAACTGTCACAAAGCCCGAACCGAACCAAGGGGCAAATCGAGGTCCAACAGATGTTGCAGCGTATCGCACTGGCGTCCCTTGAACTCCGGCGCGCCGTCGTGGGCCATTGACAGGAGAAAGGCAGAAATGAGTTGGCGATCCGCCCTTAAAAATCATCGCGTTCACCATTGCCGTTGACCCGCGTCCCTTCGCTGGCACTCTGCGCCCATGTTTATTGATCACATCCGCATCTTCGGAAAAGCTGGCGACGGCGGAAATGGCGTTGTCTCGTGGAAGCGCGAAAAATTTGTCCCGCGCGGCGGTCCCGACGGCGGCGACGGCGGCGCGGGTGGAGACATTATTCTGGTGGTGGACAACTCGGTGGATAACCTCCGTGCCTATCACTACGACCCCAAGCTCGTCGCCGAGGATGGCAAAAATGGTGCGGGTGGCCGTAAGACCGGCAAAAGCGGCAAGCGCGTGATCGGCAAAGTCCCTCCCGGGACGGTCGTTTTCCGCAGCAACGCGGTCACCGTGCAGGAGGCGGTCGAGTTTGAGCGCAGCTCGGAAGGCATCGACCTAGAACCCATCGCGGATCTCACGGAAATCGGCCAAGAATTCGTCCTCTGCAAAGGCGGCGATCCTGGCAAGGGCAACTGGAATTTTAAAACCGCCACCAACCGCACCCCGGTCGAGCACACGCTGGGCACTCCGGGCGAGGTCTCGGTCTTCTACCTGGAGCTGCGCCGGATCGCGGATGCAGGGCTAGTCGGTTTCCCCAACGCCGGGAAATCCACGCTGCTGGGCAAGCTTTCCGCCGCCAAGCCGAAGGTCGCGTCCTATCCGTTCACCACGCTGCAACCGGTGGTGGGAGTGGTGGAATTTCCCGGTTACCGCCGCTGCACGATCGCCGACATTCCCGGCCTGATCGAGGGTGCCCACGAAAACCGTGGCCTTGGCCATGAGTTTCTCCGCCACATCACCCGTTGCCGCGTGCTGTTATTCGTCGTCGATATGGCGGGCAGCGAAGGCCGCGACCCGATCTCGGATCTGGAAATCCTCCGCCGCGAGGTTAAGGAATATGACGATGAACTCGCCCGTTTCCCGTGGAAGATCATCGCCAATAAGATGGATCTGGACGGCGCCGCCGAGAATCTCGCAATTTTCCGCGACCGGTTTCCCAAGATCGACATCGTCCCGATTTCGGCGGAAAACGACATCGGCCTAGATGACCTCCGCCAACTCCTCGACAACGAAATCGGCTACCGGCCCGAAAAGTAACCGCCCTAGCATGGAAGACTCCCCCCAACTTGTGTTCGTTTACGGCACGCTGCGTCGCGGCGGCACCAACTATTTCCGGCTGGCCGGGGCGGAGTTTGTCGCCCAAGGGACGATCACCGGGCGGATGTATCGCATCGACTGGTATCCGGGGCTGGTCCTCGACGATGCGGGCGACGAAATCCACGGCGAAGTCTTCTCGGTCACCCCCGACCAACTCTCGGCGCTCGACATTTTCGAAGGCCTATCTGCCGGTGACATCGAAGGCAGCGAATACCGCCGGGTCCAGACCACCGTCGTCCGGCAGGACAGCCAAACTCTGAGCGCTTGGATTTGGGAGTGGCTTGGCATCGTCGATGAAAGCCAGCGAATCAGCGACGGCGACTGGTTGAAAAACGAATGACCCGCCGATGAGACATCACGCGCACATGTCGCCCGTCGATTGGG
>JAYVEJ010000188.1:0-2084 GCA_043748885.1 Luteolibacter sp.
GGGTTTTTCCTTTGCCCATGAAGCGTTTTTTCTCTTTCCCACCCGCTTCCACGCCCTCGCGGATCAGGTCCGGGAAGGCGAGGTCCATGCCCTGCCCGAGTGGCAACCCGGCGACGTAATCCGCATCACCCATCACGCCGGAGCCGCGCGAGCAATCACTCTCACCGACTGGGACAAGGTCTCCGCCCTCGAGCCATTCCACATCTACTCGCAGCAGACCGTTAGGGATCGCTTCGACTGGGAAGGCAAAGGGATGGCAGCCGGCAGCATCCATCTGGCGGTGGTGCGGGTCCGTGAGCTGGCACAGCCGTGGGAGTTCCCCTACGAGGCGAAATTCGGCGGCTGCCGCAGTTGGATCAACCTGCCCGAGCCGCCCACAGGCTGGCAAGAAACCGCGCGACCGGTGATCGACGGCCAAGCCTTCGCTGCGATGGAACTAGCTCTCGGTTAGCTTCCGCAGGATTGTCGGATGTAACAAGGATCAGGAAACTTCACTCTCCCGGACTGCGCTGAGCAAGAGCTCGAGATGGGCAAGGATTTCGGGTGCTTCCTTCACTTCCGCGAGCGGTGTCAGTTGTTCCCAGATATACTTCCAGTCTAGGTTTCCAGCACCTTGGCGGACGAGTATTCCACGAAGGTCGATGCGATCTTGAGGGCGATCCGCAAAAGCCTTCATCACAATCAAATCTTCGGCGGTGCAAATACGCAGCCTGATACCCGGAGCATACTCGACCGGAATCGAGCGCCTGACTGCGTTCTCTTCGAATGGCAGACCAGCCAGTGCGATGTCGATTCCCGAGGCGGTCTGGAGCAGGAGCACCCGATAGTTCAATGCAAACTCCCGGGCTTGCGCCCTACGTGGCTCGTAATGGGAAATTAAAAAATCCACAAAAGGCTCCCATCTCCAAAACCGGTGATCAATGTCATATCCATGTCTTTGGTAAGGCGGGCTTCGCTCTAGCGCTGGACCGCGAGTCCGCCGATGAAACAAAAATCCCAACCTTGCCCCTCAAGAAGGATCTGCAATTCAGCAGCTTCCTCGACAAGATCTATCATTGAGGTCGCAGTTTTTTAAACCAACGTTGCTGTTCAGTCAACCCGGAGTCCATCCGCAGAGGAGAATGCTTCAAGGCATCCCGAAATAAAAGGTTGGAACATGCGATCATCGAAACCGTGTCCGCCGCACGGATGTCGGCATCCCGCACCTGTTGCAGCAGTGGCGCGGCGCGATCCCAGCGGGCGACGTGCGCTCGCAAAGCCTCTTTCTCAGTTGCTGTCATGGGGGGAATTTACGGATCGTCGCTCAACGTGCCAAGGCTCCATTTGCTCCGCGCGAGTCGATAAGGAGGGTGGACGTCTCGTCCACCCAGTCAATGAGCTTTGAAGGCAGCTCTGTTTCATTCGCCTAAATTGTCATTAACCCCTCATTTCTTCCCCACCTCGGCGATGGCTTTCTCGCCAGCAGTGTGAGTTTACCTAATGGGAAATTCCGCTGTTCGAGACAAAGGAGCATTTCGACACCGACGGCACCCGTGGCACCAACAATCGCTACATGGGGATGATTCATTTTTGGAAGCTGGCGTCTTTTGCCGGGGCGCGGAGCATACCGGGAAACTCCGTGCTGGCAACCGCTTGGTTTTACCGACGTGGCGGCGGTTTCCAACCGCCAAGCCCATCTCAGCCATCTTCGCCCCCTCGGACTTGATGCCGGATTGCCCCCTGCCCGCCTTCCCCCCTCTTCTTCCATGGCATCTTCGCGTCACCCTCCTTACCTTTCGCTCCATTTCATAGACCATCCAATACCTTTGCTGGCTTACAAAAAGTTTTAGGAACGCCAAACCTGAGGTGCAACTGATTTCTGGACCTAATTCTTGTTAATTGTTAGGGTGGTTTTTGGCCTCGAATTGGGCCGGGGTTTGGTAGCCGAGGGCGGAGTGTTTGCGGTGGTGATTGTAGTAGGATTCGATGAAGTCGAAAATCTCGATCCGGGCGTCGGCATCGTTGGCGAAGCTGCCGCCTTGGAGCATTTCGTTCTTGAGGGTGCCCATGAACGATTCGGTCCAGGCGTTGTGATAGGGGTTGGC
>JAYVEJ010000189.1:0-2083 GCA_043748885.1 Luteolibacter sp.
CGGCGGAAACGCTCGGACGTGAGCACGATGTCGCGCGTTGAAAACCCATCGAGAAGTCGATGACGGACCCCAAGGAACGGCGTGAATCCCGCGAATTCATCGTGGATGGTAAAGCGGTGTAGTCCGCAACGATCACGGACGGGATCATTGAACTGATCGCCAAACGCCCGGATACCCAGCCTCCGCTGACGGACGCGGATCTCCCACCGATGCACTTGGTCGAGCATGAAATCCTTTCGTGGATGCTCAGCGATGTCTCGTGGTTGGGGATCGCGTTGTGGGTCATCCGGGAATCCGGTTTTGGCACCCGCGTGCTGGAGCGCCGGAATAGCGGGGATGGCATGCTGGAGCCGGGGTTTTCCGAAGCGGCGAATCTACCGGTGAATGTGAATGCCGCAGTCCCGGGCGCGGGCGGCAGCGTGTGGGGGACGGCGGGCGATGGATTCTCAAAATACCTCGATTCCGTCGCAGACTTTCCCAGTTACGTCATCGCCGCAGACCAATATCAGCTTTTCCAAGTGGATGCGTTAGGCAACCAGATCGGGGTGAAGCGAGTGCTGAAAAGTTATCGTGAGCCGCGTCTCGTGGCGGGTCCGGCGGGAGCATTCCGGATCCTCTATGGCCCCGATCAATCGCGCTGGGCCTACTGGCCTGGATCAGATGATGGCACCCATGGGGTCGATTGGTTTTCTCCAACAGGTAGTTTGCAGCGGACGAGAAATTTCACCGTGAGATCTGCGGCGCCGTTCCTGTGGGCGGAGGCTCAAGACGGCTCCTATCTGGCATCCCACACCACTGGCCTGACTCAGAAATTTAGCGCCGCCGGAGTGATCGACCGGACCTTCCCCCAGTCCGGGCCGGACACGCTCTATCAAAGCACGGCCTAGCGGGAAATGGCTGATCGACGAACTCCGACGGCTCAATGCGGATGGCACAGAAGATCCGACGTGGACGGTCCCGCAACTGGAACTACCGGCGCGGGTCACGACCTTGGTGCCGCTGGCTGCCGGGCGCGTGCTAGCAGGTGGGCATTTCGCGACGACGGACGATCATGTTAGAAATCGGCTGGTGATGTTCTTCCCTAGCGGCCAGGTGGATCCTTCATTCATCGCGGATGACCGGATCGGCGAGTGGCGCTCAGTGGCGGTGTCCGGACAGGCGGTCTATGTGGTGACGGAGGAAGTGGTGAGCTATGGCAACCAAGTGCGCTCGAACTTGGTAAAACTCCGCATGAACGGCAGTCTGGACGAGACCTACGACCCGGAATTACCCACGACCCTGTGGATCGGAAACGTGGGACTAGTCACCCCGCCTTGGCCCGGCAACCGGGGAATATCTATCATCACTTCTCTGCCATTGAGTCCGCCCACAAAAGTCATCGACAACGTGATCAAGGTGCAGGCTCTCCCAGCGGGTGAAATCCTAGTGGAAACCTCGACGGGTATGCATGTCACCGTTAGAAATCTCGGCCAACTGCGCCCGGATGACTCGTGTGATCTGAAGTTCCAAGGCTTGCAAGGAGACCGCAGCTTCGCGCCGGTGCTGGTGAAGGCGGCTGGTGGCATCGTCATTTCCGAGGTGATTTACCGCCCGAATGGCAAAGTGGAGCGGGATCTAACGAGACCTGGGATCGGCATGAGACCCTTGTGCGAATGGTTAGGCGGAGTGCTGTTCCAAGAATCGGACAACGCGGTGGCCGGTGGCAGGCTGCGACTTTGGACCAAGCGCGGCTGGGCGACTTGGCTCAATCCGCCGCTCTTGCATCAGGCACTCAGCGCGACACCCGGTGAGTAGGGCATGCTCTTTCTGGATGCCTTACTATCAGACGACAAACAGTCATTGCTCCGGCTGTTGCCGAATGGCCGCATCGCCCGCACGTTCCGCCCGTTCCGCCCGCCGGTTTTCGGATACCGCGAACGTCAGTTAGAAAGTGATTGGTGGAAGGCGGAGGAGTCCGGCAAGGCGGCCTTCGACCCGGCATTGGAAGAGGCCGCCCGCTACCCGCAGGTCATTCTCTGGCACCCGGCGTCACGCCGCTGGTGGACGGGAGCAAATTTCAATATCGTGGACGGCCAGCCACGCG
>JAYVEJ010000190.1:0-5627 GCA_043748885.1 Luteolibacter sp.
TTGATCACCCTCCACGCCTCGAAAGGGTTAGAATTTCCTAACGTCTTCTTGGTCGGTCTCGAAGAAGGATTTCTGCCTCACACCCGCAGCATCGCGGAAGGAACCAAGGACGAAGAGCGGCGGTTGTTATACGTCGGCATCACCCGCGCGCGGGACCAGCTTACCATGACTTACTGCTCCACCCGCATCAAGTGGGGCCAGGAAACCGGTTGCCAGCCCAGCAGTTTCATCGGCGAACTCGACGACGAATTTCTCAATCACACCACCTACGACGACATTCTCGGAGCCGCGCCGAGCAGCGACGAGTTAGAGAACTTCTTCGGCGGACTCAAAGGCTTGTTGGATGACACTTGAGGGCGCTGCCGTTGAAGCTTTCAAACATTTGTCTTGAAGCAGTCGGACATCTGTCTAGTTTGATTTCATGAGGAGTTTGTTTGATAGCGCAGCGAGTTCGCCTGCCGTGATGATGCGGCGGATTCGCAGTGGCCTGCCTGCGGAGAGCTTTGTGGAAACGGCGGAACAACTCGGGGTTTCCCAAGAATTTCTCGCGTCCAAGCTGGGCTTGGTCGCCCGCACCCTCAACCGCAAGCGCAAGGCTAACGAGAATTTGTCGGCCCGCGAGTCAGAGCGAATCATGCGCGTTGTTCGAGTTTGGAACCGGGCACGCTCGCTGTTTCGCAGCGACGAGGCGATTGCCGGATGGCTGCTTCGGCCAGCGGCAGCATTGGATCAGGCGGCCCCGTTGGACTTGCTAGATACCGATGTCGGCACGGCCGAAGTGGAGGGTTTGATCACCGGATTGGCCTACGGAAATTTCCAATAATCCCATGCGACTCCACCGCATCTGTGCCGCCCGCTTTGCCGGAACTGCGGAGGCCGCATTCGGTGGCCAAGGTGGCCTTTATGGCTCGGGGAGGTTGCATCAACGGGGACGTTTGATTGTCTATACAGCGGCGCATCGGTCGTTGGCACTGCTCGAAATCATGGCCCATCTGGATGCCCGCTCGCCGTTGCAAGCGATGGTGGCTTGGGAAATCGAAGTTCCCGAGGCATGCATCCAAACGCCAGCCGAGTTGCCGGAAGGTTGGAAATCCAATTTGGAAAGCACGCGCAATTATGGCGATGATTGGCTGTCTAACGGGCAGTCAGTGGCATTGCGAGTGCCGAGCGTGATCGTCCCCGTAGAATTCAACATCCTTCTCAATCCGGCGCACCCTGACTTCGACCTTGGCTGGGTGCGAGAGGGACCGGAGCTGGTTGAAGTCAATTCACGACTGCTTTGAAAGAGAGGGAATCTGCTAGGGTAACCCTTGCTGGGCATTGGCCCACGCGCACCTCGTTCGCCGCCCAGCGACCCCGTCGCCAGAAATGTCCAATCTCCGTATTGCGCCACCCGCTAGCATCGCCCGCTCATCGTTCAATCTCAAAATCACACCGTTGCGGTGCGGACAGCGCTGGCGCTGCTAGCCCAGCAAAAAGGCGGACCCGGTTAGAGGTCCGCCTTTGGCTGATAGAACTTAGAATCAAGCCTGACCGAAGATCGTCCGGCCGGTGGAGCGGAGGTCGTCACAGGCGGTTTTCATGCGTTCGCAGAGACTGAGTTCGCCCTTCTTGAGGTAGGAGCGCGGGTCGTAGTGTTTCTTGTCGCCGACTTCGCCATCGATCTTGAGCACGCCTTCGATGTTCTGGCACATGTGAGTGACAATCGGGCGGGTGAAGGCGTATTGGGTGTCGGTGTCGATGTTCATTTTGACGACGCCGTAGTCAAGGGTCTCCCGGATTTCCGAGAGCGCTGAGCCGGAGCCGCCGTGGAAGACGAGGTCCATTTCCGCGCCCGCACCATGCTTGTCGGTGACGGCTTTTTGGCCGTCGCGGAGGATGGTGGGAAGGAGTTTCACCGAGCCTGGCTTGTAAGCGCCGTGGACGTTGCCGAAGGTGGCGGCGAAGATGAATTTCCCGATCGGTTGAAGTGCTTCATAGACTTCCACCATGTCTTCGGGGGTGGTGTAGAGTTTTTCGATTGGCAGGCCGGAGGTGTCGTGGCCGTCTTCTTCTCCACCGACGCAGCCGGCCTCGACTTCGAGGATGATGCCGAGCTCGGCGCATTCCTTGAGGAGGACTTTGGAAATCTCGAGGTTTTCCTTCAGCTCGACCACGGAGCCGTCGAACATGTGGGATTGGAATAGCGGGCCTTTGCCCTCGGCGATGCGCTTGCGGGAGGCTTCTAGCAGCGGCTTGAGGAAACTCTCAACCTTGCTCGGATGGCAGTGATCGGTGTGGAGGGCGATGAGCACATTGTGCTTCTCCGCGAGGAGGTGGCAGGCTTCTGCTAGCACGATGGCACCGAAGGCGGCGTCCTTCACGGCGGTGCCGGAAGCGAACTCGCCGCCGCCGGTGGAAACTTGGATAATTCCGTCGGACTTGGCTTCGGAAAAGGCCCGCAGCGCCCCATTGATGGTCGGCAGCGAGGTGACATTGATGGCGGGATAGGCGTAGCCACCTTTTTGGGCGGCGTCTAACATAGCGCGATATTGCGCGGGGGTAGCGATTGGCATGGCAGCGGTTTCCGTATCCAAGCCGCTGCCCGACGACAAGCCATTATCATCAGATTTCCGCAATGCGGGCTGGCTTGTAGCTTGCCAATCGCCGATCTGCCGGATTGTTTGTCGTTCAACCCGATGAGCGCCCCCGAAACAATTGTCTGCAAGCCAACGCCTTGGTTTCTCCTCCGTGCCGCAGTGATGGTGGTGATGTTCGGGGTCTTCGCGGTGCTGTTTTACATCGACGGCTCCACTGGCTATCGGAAAAAAAACGAGAGCTACTACCTCCGCAAAACCTTCCAGATCGCCAACGATGATTTCACAAAACTGAATTCTAGCGGATCGCTAACTGCCGGAGAATGGCAACGCCACGCAGCTAACCAAGCGGTCGCATTTCCCGATGACCGCGCGGTGTTACCCGCCTCGATCAAGCTGCCGCTGCCATGGCCTGCGATCCTCCACGACTATGAGCGGATGAAGCCGCTGCAATGGAACATCTTGTGGCGCGAATACTCTAAAGAGCACGGCCTCAATGCAGCCGTGGAGGAGCCTTACGATGCGCAAAAAATCAAAGAACAGTGGATCGTCTTTGGGATCTGTTCGATGCTCGCGCTGATCGCCACATTTTTCCTACTGCGCACGATCAAGCGCACGATTTCCGCCGACGCGGACGCCGTCACCACCCAGCAGCGCAAGCGGATTCCCTACGCGGATCTCAAGTCGCTCGACCTCCGCAAATGGGAGACCAAAGGACTCGCATTCATCGACTACGACGGCGCGGCGGGGAAGGGAAAAATCCGCATCGACGGCCTAACTTACGGCGGTTTCAAAAAGGAAAATGACGAGCCGGCCGAGCACCTGATGCGCCAGATCCGGGCACACTTTTCTGGTGAAATCATCGAATACACGACCGTCACCCAAAGCAGCCCCAAGGATGAAGAATCCAAGCCTGCCTGATGGATTTTCCGCCCGCCTGTGGTTTTCGCTTGCCGATTCGTTTTCGAAGTTGCCAAGTCGGGCCAGCAAGCGATAACCAAGTCCAACGCCAACTCTCACCTCAACAATAGCAACTCATGTCAGACAAAAGTATCGAAGCCCGTGTAAAGGACATCATCGTGGACCAACTTGGCGTCAACGCTGATCAAGTCACCACCGAAGCCAAATTCGTCGAAGACCTCGGCGCAGACTCACTCGACACCGTCGAATTGGTCATGGCGTTTGAAGAAGAATTCGACATCGAAGTGCCGGACGAAGAGGCTGAAAAACTCCAAGCTGTGGGCGACGTGGTCACCTACATCACCAGCCAACAAGCCTGATCCGGTAGGCTAACGCTTTTCGAAAGGGCGGGCTCCTCCATAGGTGTCCGCCCTTTTCTTTGCAATGCGCCCGATCCGGGCGACCCTCACCCGCCCATGCACTCGCAAGACGACATTCACTACGCGCTTGAAACGACCAAGGTGCTCCGCGAGCCGGACCGCCGCATCGACACCTTTGGCGAGACGCGCTTCGAATTCCAACTCATCAGCGAGCTGATGGACCGCACCGGAGAAGTTAGAATCCGCACCGGCGAGGTGGAAGCCATGCGCCCGCGCATTCTCCGGCCGTCGTCCTACATGGAGGTGGAGTTAGATGGCTTCGATTCGTCTGCTAGAGCACGCTTCGACAAGCTCGTGGAGAAATTGCAAGCCGAGGGCAAGGATCTCGCGTTCCTGCAATACGGTTTCAAATTCAAGCGCGGCCAAGTCCATGAGGAGATCGTCCACGACACCATGGACGCAGTCCGCGAGCGGGTGTTAGAAGACATCCGCCGCACTGGCAATCCCTCCCGCGCCATCATCGAAGGCGTGGACGACGCGTGGGAGATTTCCATCCTCAAGTTCTCATTTGAAATGATCCTGCGCTCTCACGAAATCAACGCCTTCGATTTCAAACGCCGCGGCCTCATTTAGGTCTCCCGGATTTCGCCCATGAGTCTTTGGACGGTTTTCAAGCTGCTAGCCGCGATCGGCGTGCTCGCCGTGATGGGATTCACCGGCATGTTAGCATGGCATGTCCTCATCTCCCCGCTCGGCGGCGTTTTCGAGAAAATCATCCCAAATCCCACGGTGGTCGCCGGCAAGCAGCCCGATGCGGATTTCGCGAGAATGTTAGACACGGCGGAGTTGCCCGACGTCGATCCCGGCGAGAAGGCATTTCAACGAGCCCACGAACTGCTAGCCCTCGGTAAACTCGACGACGCCCGCGAGAAGCTCACCACCATCGTCAACGTTTTCCCCACCTCCCCTTCCGCGCCCGTCGCCCGCCGGATCGTCGGCGAGATGAACCTCGACGAAATCCTTTCCAGCACGCACATGGCAGGCAAGAAAACCCACGTCGTCAAACGCGGGAATTCCTTCCTCAGCATTGCCGCCGAATATCACACCACACTGGACATGATCATGCACCTCAACGGCATGATGGAGTTGAAAAACATTCAACCCGGCGAGGAACTCATCGTCATGCCGCTGGATTTCCGCCTGCTCATCGAGCCGCAACGCAAGCTGGTCTCGATCTGGGACGGTGGCCGCTTCATCCGCGAATATCCGATCATCCACCTCGGCGTCACGGGCAAGTTGCCGCCCGGAAAAACCAAGATCGGCGCGAAATTGGCCGAGTTCGGCGGCAAGCAAGTCGCCCCCCAATCCAAGGACTACCGCGCCGCAGAAAAAGTCATTCAAATCGCCAAACCCTCGCTCCAAATCCACGGCGGCGGCGAGACCGCCGACCCAGCCGCCCACGGCATCGTCCTGCGGTCGGACGACATGGAGGAAATCAGCCTGCTCACCCGCGTCGGCAACGAAGTGGAGATCCGCTGACGGACCGCTGGATTCATTCCTAGCTTTCATTCATCTGGGTGGGATGAGAACGGAACGGAAAATTCCGCTCCCCTGTTTCTTTACCCGAACCTGTAAAAAAGCGTGATACATGCGAGAAAGTATCGTTTAAGGATACTTAGGATTCACCGCAAAATAAAATGCTTAACTTCTATTTAATACTTGTTATGTTTCAAATCAAAACCTGCCAAAAAGTCTGATGATTTATTTTGCG
>JAYVEJ010000191.1:0-2080 GCA_043748885.1 Luteolibacter sp.
GTTTCGAAGCGGATCACCGGCGCGGCCTCGGCGATTCCGTCTTCCGTCCAGAGTCCCAGTTCCGCTCGCCGTTTGCGCGCTTGATGCCATGGGATGAACGCAAAAATCACGAACATCAACAACGCCAAGCCGGACTGCGTCGAGCCGAGCATCGTCCGCGTGGCGAACACCAGGCGTTGGGAAAAATCGATGGCCGTGCCGGATCTTTCCGCCAACTGACCTGCCAGCACGAAGCCTCCTAACAACGCCCAGCCACTCAAGCCCACCAGCGCCGCGCCGAACCAGCGCAATTTGTAAGTCGCCTCGTCAAGGTCGTCGCGGGTCCAGCGCGCGCGGGCCGTGCGCATGGCATCGCCCATCCCGCCGAGTTCTTCGGGCAGCATCAGCCGCGGGTGGCCGGGAACCCACACCAAGGTCACGCTGCCATCCCGGTCGTCGCGGATCGCCGCAGTGAGAGCTTCCAGCGATGCAACCGGATGGGACTTTCCCTTGGTATCGCTCCAGCCCCATCCCGGCGGGGCTTCAGGAAATGCGTCCTCGCGTGCCCACACCGGGGCATCGGCGGTTTCCGGGTTTGCTTCGTTCACGCGGGGAGAGCGTCAAGGCTCCTTCGGCTTGTCTTCCGGAGCGGTTTCGACCGGAGCTGGCGGAGCCACTGGGGTGATTTCAGGCGCGGGAGTCGCATCCTTCGGCGCGTCCGCAGGAACATCGGCCGGGGTCGGAGTCTCGACTGGAGCTGGCTCTTCTTTGGGAAGTTCTTCGCTGAGTGATTTCGGAGCCACCACCACTGGCGGCGTTTCGATCTTGGCCTTTTCCACCTTAGCGGCCGTGTCCGCGCGGGTCACCGTGCTGATCGTTTTGTTCTTTTGGCCGATCATCACTGCGAGCGCCAGACTCAGGATGAAAAACAAGGAACCGAGATAGACCGTGCCTTTTTGCAACACGTTCGTCGTGCGGGCTCCGAACACTTGGTCCGTCACGCCGCCGCCGAAGGCCGCACCCAGACCCTCTTGTTTCGGACGTTGCATCAGGATGAGCAACGTCATCAAAAGACAGACAATCACGAAAATCACCAAGGTGAGATTGATGCTAATATTGAGCCAGTTAATCACAGCAAAAGTCATGGAGGCGGGACTATGGGTGGCACTTCCGACCTTGTAAAGCGGCGAGTTCCCGGAAATTTCAAGCCCGGAATTCCCCGTAAAATCAAGCTTCGGCGGATAGTGGTGGCCAAACTTCGGGCATCCTCGTAAGCGTTGCCGCAAGTTTCCGACCTCATGAATTTCCCCCGATTTTTCGCCTGCCTACTGTTAGTCGTGGCTTCCTTGCCGCTGGCTCACGCCCATCAAGTGGCGTCCGTGGAGTTAGAATTTCTCAAGGTGGATGCCACTTGGCGGCTCGATGGGGAAATGGACATCGCCTACATGCTGCCGGAAACCCGCAACATCCCAGGCGGTCCGCCGCTGAGCCGCGCGGCCGTCATGAAGTCCGCGCCCGCTGAGCTGGCGCGGATTCGCAAGGAAACTGAAGCCACCTTGCGCAAACTCATCCGGCTCACCTTCGCCGACCAGGAAGTGGCATGGCGTGTCGAGTTTCCCGATTTCAAAAAACAACCTTTCGAACTCCCGCCCGAAGCCGGCGACATCGCGCTGATCACCACCCACATCGTCATCGACGCCCTGCCCGGTGCTGGCGAACTCCGCGCCCATTGGTCCGGCGAGCAGGAAACGGAACTCATCATTCTAACTGAGGAAGGCGAGGATGCGAACGTCGTCAGCACTCTGCCCGGCGGTAGCCTGATGCTCTTAAAACAAACGGACAGCGGGAAGTCCGCACCCGTCGAGCAGCCCGTCACCGGCGGCTGGGTGCAGCTCGGATTTCGCCACGTCTTGCCCGACGGACGCGACCACATTCTCTTCATTCTCGGGCTATTCTTGTTAGTCCCAAAGTGGAAGCCGTTGATGGGCCAGTCGCTGTTGTTCACGCTTGCCCACTCGATCACCCTCGCGCTAGCAGTTTTCGCCGTGGTCCACATCCCCGTGAAACTGTGGGGCATCACCCGCCCGGTGGAAGTGCTCAT
>JAYVEJ010000192.1:0-2080 GCA_043748885.1 Luteolibacter sp.
AACAGTGTTTATTAGCCTGATGAGCATATCGGATTGGGCCAATAGCTAACAGGCTGTTTCCAGCAGATTCAAGCGGCGCAAGCCATGACTGTCAACGAAATCCACCGGACGGACCGGGACGGGGCCGGGCAGTAATTTACCATCGGATCGCAGAAAGTCAGGAAGGCTGCAACAATCTGATACGACCCTTTTCACCAACCGGAACTTTCGGATATCATCATGATCTGCTGAAGCGAAGGAGCAAAAATGTTCTCGCCTCCAAACGGCATTTGGATTTTAAGTGTTCGCATGAACTCTCAAAAGCCAGTGGTTGTTCACGCGTGGAGTGCGGATCTGGAAGCCTCAAGGGATGTGAACGATCGGCAGCGCGACGCGTTTGGAATGGTTCTGGGTTGGCTGGAAAACTGGCGTTTAAGAACCGGAGCAGAGCCGGGGCGGGAGACCTGCATCCGTTTCTGGCGTGAGCAGGTGAGGGTGAAGGAACGCGAGCCGTGGCAACTGGAACAGTGGAGCGGCGCGATCCAATGGTATTTGCGCTGGCTGAAATACCGGCAGGATGCTGGCGGTGAGGTCCTGAGTCTGGAAGAGCGGGTGCGGAGAGCCGTGGAAGGAGCCGGGGCGCGCCGCGGGTTGTTGCGCCGGACCCGGGAAACCTATGGCCGGTGGGCCGCTGGTTTTGCCCGCTGGGCGGGCAATGAGCGGGATCTGCTACAGACGGAAAGGGCGAGCGCGTATTTGGAGTGGCTGGTGACGGAGCGAAAGGTTTCCTTCTCGACCCAAAAGCAGGCGCTCAATGCGTTGGTCTTCTTCCTCAAGGATGTGTCCAGAGTCGGGGGTCAGTCCTCGCATGGTAACATTTTGTCATAATTTTATAGAGAATGTTACCATGCGAGGACTGACCCTAAACACTGATATCCGCCGCTCCTGAACTAAGTCCATTCGGTCCACTGGGGTTACCTCCAATAAGGAGCTGTGTCACCGCCTTATTAGAAAATCTCAAGAAGGCTGACGTATTGGTAATGTCAATTGTCGTCGTTCCGATCTGCGATGGGGTCATATTAATTGCAGAAATCGCTATCGGCGTTGGTGTGTCATACGTTCCGGTTGCTGGAACGGCAACGTCGTCGAACGTAAAACTCCAAGTGCCACTGATTTGGGGAACGCCTTGATAGCTAGAACTCAATGTGTCATAAGTGACTGAAAAATTGCCACTGTATTGCAAGACCGCCGCCTTAGCCGGGAAGGAAGCAATACTGATCGAAGCGAAGGTCATCGCAATAGTTGGAAGTAATGTTTTCATTGTTTCAGAGGTGTGAATTGGGGATATGATTTTTCCGAACGTTAAATGTGCGCCCACCGGCGCGATTGAAGGGATGTTGAAGTGAAATTGAAAAGCTTATGGCCGGTTGGTGCGCCACGACTTGTTAGCCCCATCTTTTGATGATGTATTCTCATGTGGAGCAGTCTGTCACAAATACTGTGCCAGAAGAACGCTCCCGGTAAATGCGAAAACTGCCGTGAGGCTCGGAAGCTGGCATCCACATGTCGTAGGCTTGGATCGGACCCGGCATAAACCATGAGGGGCGCTCAAAGTATTGTGGGGTATTGCCTTCTGTCGCAGTGGTCCGCGTGAGGCCTTCGTGTCCAATCCACGCATCAAGAAACTCTTGTGGGCAAGTCATCTGGAAGAAGTATTCCGCTTCATATGTAAAATGGGGGGACTTCCAGTATCGTGAATGTGTGACGGCGACATTCGGTGGCTTGGTCTGGCCACCAAATGCCCGGCCCCAGTTACCTGGATCGTCATCCCATGATCCAGAGCCTCCACTGCACGAATAGAGGGAGGCCGTCACAATGACGATTGACACTAGGTTACCTAGGCGTCGTCGAAGATTCATTGGTCTGCGCGAAGGCAGATCTGCCAAAATCATGTTTTGTTGATGACTTTCTTCAATCATGCGAAGGCCTCGATTTCTTGGGCTAACAGTGTTTATTAGCCTGATGAGCATATCGGATTGGGCCAATAGCTAACAGGCTGTTTCCAGCAGATTCAAGCGGCGCAAGCCATGACTGTCAACGA
>JAYVEJ010000193.1:0-2077 GCA_043748885.1 Luteolibacter sp.
AAGTCGATTCTCATCACCTTTGATGACGGTTGGAAATCCGTCTATAGCGATGCTTTCCCGGTCCTCAAAGAGTTTGGGTTTCCCTATACAATCTTTCTCTACAAGAACTACATCGACGGCGGCGGCAAAGCCCTGACCACCCCGATGATTCAGGAAATGTTAACCGCCGGTGGCTTGTCAATCGGCAGTCATTCCGTGAGCCACCCGTATCCGCTCACGGTGAAGAGTTATCGAAAAAAAGGTGTAAATGTTTATGATGCCTATTTGCGCAAAGAGATGGGTGAGTCCAAGAGATTCATTGAGTCCAAGTTCCCCGTGAAGGTCAACTCTTACGCTTATCCCGGTGGTTACTATACCGAAGAAATGCTCAAGCTCGGCGTCGAGTTCGGCTATGATTGCATGTTCACCGTGGTGCCCGGAAAGATCAAACGCGGACAACCTAACGAAACATTGCCCCGCTATATCATCCTTGGGAACTATGATAAAATATTCGAAACCGCGACCACCTTCCGGGAAGGCCGCAACGCCACCGAGCCGGGCGGCGCGAGTGCCGGTCCCACGCAGACGACTCCCTACCCCGTCAGCCCGGAAGCAGGAGCCATCATCAACTCCCGCCTCCCAGAAATCTCCGCCGATCTATCAACCGTTGCCAACCTGGATCCTAAGACACTCTCAATGAAAGTCTCCGGCTTCGGCGAAGTCCCAGCCACCTTCATTCCCGAAACACAAAAGCTCTCCTGGCAAGTGAACCGCCGCCTGCGCCAGCCAAGCTGCCAAGTCTCCATCACTTGGAAAGACACCACCGGCAGAGCCCCTGAATCTCCGCTCCGCTGGTCCTTCCAACTCGACCTAGAATCCGCTTATTTGCCGGACGGGGAGTGAGGCGAGTGGCGGCGTCACCGGTCGCTACGAAAACGTTAGAGCTGGAATAGGATGAGCAAGGATCTTGCATTCCCTTCCCGTCCGCCCTTCTAACTTCCCGGCAATTCATGAGCTTCCTGCAAAGTCGGGAAAATGCGCCACCAGGACGAGAGTGATCGGGAGGATGAATGATGCGACGATCCAGCCGAGCGCCACGAACCCGCCGATCTTGAGAACAAGCACTCGAGAACAACAAACAGAGCGATGGCTCCCGCGAGGTGCCCGTGGGTTTTGCGGATAAATTCCGTGCGCTCAGACTCTGGCGGATCCGAGATCATACCAACGACATAGGGATTGGTGACAGGTCTCTATCAAAGCCCCAAACGCTAAAATACGTGGCCAAAATCCCACCCCATTTTCCAAGCGTATTGGAAAAATTGGGTTACGAAGTTGACACCCTTGTGAGGATGGGGCAGGGTTTACCCATGGGAACCAAATACCCCACCGCTGCGGAAATTTCTAGGAAATCTGCCCAGATTTCCTCTGAGTCGCCTTGCGTGCTTCGGGATTTCGAAGCCACTTACCGCGAGGGCGGCATGGATCTCGCCGCTTCGGTGGCGGACATGATCAACCGCCACGATCCGCTGGAAGCGGTGCGACTCATTTCCGCAACCGTGCAGGACCAACTCGCCCTCGTTGCGAAACCTCGGGTGAAATACGCCAGCGCGATCATGCGCGGGCTGCTCGCCCGCGAGGAACTGAAACAGGCGGAGGGGGGAAGTTACTCGGCTGAGGAAGCGCGGCTGTTGCTCGGGATTTCTAAGGCTGCCGTGCTCAAGCGCTATCAGAAAGGCCAACTCATCGGCTGGCGGGAAGCGAGCCAGAACGCGGTGCGTTTCCCGGCATGGCAGTTCCAAGGAGACAACGTCCTGCCGGGATTGCCCGAGGTGCTGGCCGTCTTCGCGGAGGAAGATTGGGTGGATGACTGGAAGAGAATCGTGTTTTTCCTGATCCGGCGCCACAGTCTGGCAGGCAAGCGTCCGCTCGACATCTTGCGGGAGGGAGATACCAAACGCGTCTGTGGTTACGCACGATCATCCCTCGATTGATGCCGCACTCGCGTCCCATCCGTCTGCCGGCAGCCGATTTTAAGCTGAAGCCCCTGCCGGTTTCCCAACTCGACACGCTGGTGGCGTTCCGCATCCACAACGTTAGA
>JAYVEJ010000194.1:0-5601 GCA_043748885.1 Luteolibacter sp.
GTAAAACAGTTTTGTAACACCTCTTACCGATGACGGAATGCCCCTGGCTTTTGCTGCTCTACAGTCTCCCCAAGCAAGGTGGGAGCGCGCGTGTGGGGATCTGGCGGAAGATGAAAAAATCCGGGGCGCTGCCATTCAAGGCGTCCGCCTATTTGCTGCCTAACCGGCCGGAGCTTTTCGAGCGGTTCCAATGGCTCGCGCAGCAAGTGCAGGACGCGGGTGGCGAGGCGACGGTGGCGTTTGTTTCCGAGCTTGAAGGAATCAGCCACGCGGAAATGGTGCGCCAATTCAACGAGTCGCGGGTCGCCGGTTACACGGAGTTGATCGCGCCGCTCAACGACCTGATAGTCCGCCAGCGGAAGAAGACGGATGACTCGCTGATGCCGGAACTCGAAAAACTGCGGCGTCGGTTCGAGGAACTGCGGGGCTTGGATTTCTTCGATTGTCCGCGCGGCGACGACGTGGCGATGTTAATCGAGCGGGTCGCCACCCTTCCCGAGAAAAAGCGCTGGGGCAAGGCGTTGCCGGTTCTATCAACCCGGCCCTACATGGGGAAAACTTGGCTAACAAGGCCGCAGCCCGCGATCGACCGGGTGGGTTCCGCGTGGCTGATCCGCAAGTTCATCGATCCGAAGGCGACCTTTGATTTCGCCAAAAACCCGGCCGCGATTCCCGCCGCGATTCCCTATGACATGACCGGCGTGGAGTTCACGCATCATGGCGAGGACTGCACGTTCGAGACGTTGTTGAAGCGTTTCGATCTCAAGGATAAGACCCTGAAAAAACTGGGCGAGATGATCCACGACGCGGATCTGGAGGATGGGAAATTCCAAACCGTCGAGGCCATCGGCTTGGACCGGGTTTTCAAAGGCTGGGCGAAGTTAGGTCTCGCGGATGATGAAATCCTAAACCGTGGCTTTCCCTGCTTCGATGCCTTACACGCCTTTCTGAAAAACAAATCATGAACGATCTATCAAC
Source organism: Luteolibacter sp. (assembly GCA_043748885.1). GTDB lineage: Bacteria > Verrucomicrobiota > Verrucomicrobiia > Verrucomicrobiales > Akkermansiaceae > Luteolibacter. The sequence continues at coordinate 979 of JAYVEJ010000194.1, forward strand.
TGATCCACCTCCGCTGCCAACCTTCCGCGATGCCCTCCGCTTCTGGTCCAAGCTCGGCTGGATCAGCTTCGGTGGGCCGGCCGGGCAGATCGCAATCATGCACAAGGAGCTGGTCGAGCGGCGGCGGTGGCTATCAGAAGATCATTTCCTGCACGCGCTGAATTTTTGCATGTTGCTGCCCGGCCCGGAAGCGCAGCAACTCGCGACCTATCTCGGCTGGCGCTTGCACGGCGCACGCGGCGGAATCGCGGCTGGCGTGTTGTTTGTGTTACCTTCTATTCTTATCCTGTTAGCGCTGAGCTGGCTCTACATGGCCTGCGGCGAAATCACTTGGATTCAAGGACTTTTCTACGGGTTGATCCCGGCGGTGATCGCCATCGTTGTATCAGCGGTGAAACGGATCGGCTCGAAGGCGTTGAGGTCGCCGAGCCTGTGGGGGTTAGCCGGCATATCGTTCGTTGCGATCTATCATTACCAAATCTCGTTCGTGATCATCATCCTCACGGCGGCCTTGATCGGTTATATGGGTGGAAAAATCTCTCCGCAGCAATTTCCCGCTGGTAAGGATCATGGGAATTCTGGAGGTGATGAGTTGCCATCCGTGGTATTGCCGCCGTCACCGCGGGCCAGCTTCGGGCGGACTGTTGTTATAACTTCAGTTTGCCTAACACTCTGGTGGCTGCCGGTGATCATTGTCGGGTTGTTGTTAGGATGGCAGGGGATTCATTTCCAAGAAGGATTATTCTTCAGTAAGGCGGCGCTAGTCACCATCGGCGGCGCGTATGCGGTGTTGCCATATGTTTCGCAGATGGCGGTCGAGCACTATCGCTGGCTGACTCAGCAGCAAATGATGGCTGGTCTCGGCCTAGCGGAAACCACCCCGGGTCCGCTGATCATGGTGCTTCAGTTCGTCGGTTTCGTAGCGGCGTGGCAACATCCCGGCGATTTGCATCCACTCGCGGCGGCGATGCTCGGTGCGCTCGTCACCACCTGGGTGACATTTTTGCCGTGCTTTCTGTTTGTGTTTCTGGGGGCACCGCACGTCGAGGGCTTGCGCGAGCGCCCGGCGCTCGCATCCGCGCTCACGGCGATCACTGCCGCCGTCGTCGGAGTGATCCTTAATCTCGCAATCGTCTTCGCCACTCACGCGCTGCAACCGGCAGTCGGAGTGTTCGATTACTTCGTCGCAGGGGTAGCACTCGCGGCATGGCTGGCGCTGGAGCGCTTCAAGCTCGGCGTGATCCCGACACTCGCAGCCTGCGCGGTGCTTGGCGTGATTTGGAAGCTAGCATTTTGAGAAAATAGCTGAAGGAAATCCTATTCAGGATGGATCCATCTTTGTAATGTGCAGTCATGATTTCTCGACATTACTATCTCATCAAAGCGGATCAAGTGGATGGAATGATGATCCGCTGTCTGCCATTTAGAACACTGGCTAAGTTGTTATGTATTGTATCAATGACGGCCACCGCGTCAGCCGGGCTGCACCTGCCGGGAGCTGTGCCGTGGCCGGGTGGTATCGTTCCCTATGAGTTCGTGAGTGGACTAACTGTTGATCAACAACAAGCTTACCTTGACGGCCTCCGCGAATGGGAACTCGCCGCCAATGTGCAGTTCATTCCGCGAACCATGCAGCCCCAATGGGTGCAGTTTAAATATGTGGCGAACGGCCCCAATCGGTTCTCCGCCACCACCCCGCGGCTGGTTGAAATCGGCCAACTCACGCGTGGCCAGATCTGTCACGAAATGGGTCATTGTTTCGGACTCGAACACGAGCATCAGCGAGCGAATAGGAATAGTTATGTCACGGTGAACTATGGCAACATCGACCCTCCAAACCAAACTCCATTCAATATCTTGCCGACCGGTATCCAATTCGGGAACTATGATTTCGAGTCAGTGATGCATTACGGACGAGATGTTTTAGCAATCACTCCCGGCGTGGACACAATCGTAACCAATGCAGGCTATGTAAAATACCAGCGCCGCCTGAGCAACGTCACGCTCAGTCCGATAGATCGGGCGCACATGGCTTCGCTCTATGGTGCGCCAACAGTCCCACTATCGCCAGTGGTCACCACCACCGCAGACGGCGGGGTTGGTAGCCTGCGGGCGGCAATTTATTATGCCCATGATCATCCGGGAACGACAGTCACCTTCAACATTCCCACCAGCGATCCCGGCCACGCCGACGGAGTTTTCACCATCAAACCCACCGGGCATTTGCAAACATTTGCCACTAACGGACTAACTATCGACGCCACCACCCAACCGGGCTATGCGGGAAAACCGATAGTATTTGTAAACGGCAGCAAACTCATCACCGAAAACGGCGAGATTCCTGCGTTTCTGTTTCTCGAGTCCAACTGCGTCGTGAAAGGTCTCGGCGTGCAGCAATACCCATGGTGCGGCATGGTGATGCGCTATCCCGATGCCACTGGCAACCGCGTGACAGGTTGTAGCATCGGCCTCGACGCCACGGGCAACCTCGCAGCACCGAATGTCTTCGAAGGAATTCAGATTTCCGATGGAGCACATGATAACTTCATCGGCGGAACCGGCCCTAACGAGCGCAACGTCATCTCAGGAAACACGCTCTACGGCATCTATATCTCGGGAGCCACCACCATGGGTAATGTGATATTAGGCAACTACATCGGCACCAATCTCGACGGCAATGCCGCGCTCGCGAACCACAAGGGCGGCATCATTCTCATCGACGCCGCACACCACAACACCATCGGCGGCAACACGCCCGCCGCGCGCAATTGCATTTCCGGAAATACCGATGCCGGAATCTGGATCACCGGCAGCGAGGTGAGCCAGAACACGGTGCAAGGAAACTACATCGGCCTCAACGCCACCGGCACGGCAGCCATTGCGAATACCTATGTCGGAATGTATATCATCAGTGGGGCTTCGAACAACACAGTGGCCAGCAATGTCATCTCGGGAAATGTTTCCGAAGGCATCCGAATTGCTGGCACGGGTTCAACCGGTAATAAATTATACAGCAACTATTTAGGCACCTCGCCAAGCGGAGATCTATCAATTCCCAACGGATTTGCTGGCGCGACGATCATCAACGGCGCGACCGGCAACTCCATCGGCGATGGGCCAGGCACCGGCAACCTAATCTCGGGCAACGCGACAGTTGGCGTCCTCATCGCCGACCCCGCGACCACCGGCAATTTCGTCCGCAACAACCGAATCGGACCGGCAGTGATACCGGGTATGTCCTTCACCAGCCAGTTCGACGGAGTTTGGCTAACCGCTGGCTCCCTATCCAACACCATTGGCGGCACATCTCCCGGCGCGGCCAATGTCATCGCCGGCCATCCGGGCCGGGGAATCGTCCTGTTCGACGGACCCACCGCCAGCCAGTCGTTCCGGCGCAACTCGATTTTTGACAACGGCTGGCAGGGGATCGCGCTCGACAGCGGCTCGAACCATTCCCAGGCAGCACCCGTGATTTCCTCCGCCGTGCTCGGACTCGGAACCACCGTGGCAGGCAGTCTAACTAGCACACCGAACACCGCGTTCACCCTTGAGTTCTTTGCCTCGCCCAGCGCCAAATTCTTCGTCGGGGAAACGCTCGTCACCACCGACGGCGGCGGCAGCGTTTCCTTCAGCGCGAGCTTGCCCGCCATCGTCGCTGCCGGTCATGAAATCACCGCCACTGCCACTTCGATGCCTATCAATCTAACCACCGGCGACACCTCGGAGTTTTCCTTTCCCGTGACGGTGACTTCGCTCGATGGCGACAACGACGGACTTCCCAATGCCTACGAATCCGCCACGCCCGGACTCAACCCGGCGAACCCGCTGGACGCGGCGCTCGACACCGATGGCGACGGTTTCACCAATCTCCAAGAGTTCGTAGCGGGCACCAACCCGAACGACGCCACCAGCCGGTTAGTCTCGGCAGGCGCACTCTCCGGCGGCAATTTCGCCGTTTCATGGGGCAGCGTGGCCGGGAAATTCTATCGGCTAGAACGCTCGGATTCACTCGCCGGCTCGTGGCAAACCGTCGCTCTCCACGTTGCGGGCACTGGTGGCAGCGTGCAGGTCTTGGTGCCGGTCTTACTAACAAATGCCCGCCAGTTTTTCCGCGTCACCGCCGGGGAATAAGGCGCTGGGGTTAGTCTGGGGTCAGTGAAAGCGCCGGGATAAACCGGCTTGAAATCGAGAATGAAAGAGTCTTACAGAGAAAACTTAGCCAGTCGCTCTGGCCACGAACCCTACGCTGGGAGCAGTAATGTTCCGGGTGTAGCATGGGTGAGTGGAGACGCAGGCCAGCCACCCGAGCTCCGAAATCAAAGTTCCCGTGTGCCGACCTTGTACTGACAAGGGGAAGGCAACATCATCCTCAGCGTCAAGGCGAGCTGAGGGCGGACACGGCGGAGTCGTAGAACCTGTGCATGTGTCGAAGTTTCAAGCGCGAGAACCGGGAGAGCCTAACAGCATCTGTGGTGACATGGCCCCACAGAGGGGATTCAAAACAGATCGCTGGTTCCACGTCTCAGACGCTAAGGACCAGACGCACGTTGTTAGGCAGTCAGATGGGTCCGTAGTATTGACGAAGTCTGTGAACAAAGATGCCCCTGAAGCATCTGCGGAGTG
>JAYVEJ010000195.1:0-2069 GCA_043748885.1 Luteolibacter sp.
CATTCCTGCGAGCACCCAGTTCAGGACTCCTGACGACGTCCGGCCGTGGAAACAATGGTATGAGCAAATCAAAGCCGGAAACCGCACCTTCCGCTTCGAGGGAGACGCGACGGAATACGATCTCAATGGTCCGGCCTCCAAGGACACACTTGTCCGCGTCGCACGCGCGATGAAGCGGGATGCGGAACGCAACGGTGGCCAGCGAAAATCTTCGACGGTTGCCGGAAGTGACTCAGCCGTCGCGGTTCTCACCCAGCCTGTTTCTATCGCGTGGATCCTCACCGGACTCGCGCTGGTGGCTGGGGCGGGTTGGTATTTCCTGAGAGGACGTAGAACGGTGTAGGGCGGGATTCGGAAAACGGTTGTCCGCGGCCGCCGCTCAATAATGCGGCCTTCCCGGCATCAAGGTATATTCACGCGCCAATTCTAACGCCTCCTCGCGGCACGATTCCTCTGCGGGGATCAACCGCTCGTCCGGCGGTAAGATCATCTGCCGGTAAAACTCGGTGTCGTCGAATCCGATCGCCGCCGCGTCCTCAATCCGGAATCCATAGTAGATTTTCCGAATCCTCGCCCATTGGATGGCTCCCAGACACATCGGGCACGGCTGGCCGGTGGTGTGGATTTCGCAGCCCTCCAGCGAGAAAGTTCCGAGCCTAGCACACGCATCGCGGATCGCCGTGACCTCGCCGTGGGCCGTCGGATCGTGGGTGGAAATGACTCGGTTCCAGCCTTCACCGACGATGGTTCCATCTCTAACAACCACCGCGCCGAATGGTCCGCCGGCACCTTGGCGCATCCCCTGGCGCGCCAGCTCGATCGCCCGGCGCATGAAAACTTCGCGGTTGTCCACCGGGCGAAGCTCCCATTTCAGTCAGTTTTCGCGATCAAAAAATTGCGCGAGGCTTTACATGGGATTTACCCGATTGCGCCGCATAATGCCGAATTGGTCACTCGCCAACTATCAGGAAATACCTCACATTTATGCCCAATCGAAAGACCGCTATGATTAACCTACCTGTTAGCCTGCCCCCACAGAAAGCCCGCAAACACTCCGCAGAGGAGATCAACCGAGCGATGGCCCGGTTCCCGCTGCTGATCCGAATCCTCGCCGAACTCAACCAAGATCAAATCCCGCTGCCCGGCGACGCGGACATCCGCCACGGTTGCGAACGCGCTCTCACCGCCATGCTCTCCGAGCTTTCCCGCATCGAGAGCGCTCCCAGCGGTAAGTCGTCCAAGGCCGAGGAAGCCGCCCATAACTGGCTTCAAAACCCCGACACCAGCAAACTCATCGACGCCGACAAGCTCGTGCGGATCCAGCTATTCATCGACCGCATTCTCAAATCCCCCGGCGCATGAACAAAAAACCGGCGTCCACCGGGCAGATGGACGCCGCTGATAGAAAGTTTGGAAATTTCTGTTATTTGGCAGCGGAAAGTTCGGCAATTTTCGCCCGGGTGACCGGGGCTTTGTTATCCTTCCATTGCTCGCGGTAATTTTTCGCGTCTGCGGCGGTGACCGCCGAAGCTTTGTTGCCGAAGGAGCCGCGGACGTAAGTCATCACGGCGGCGAGCTTTTCATCATCGAGTGCGGCTCCGAGCGGGGCCATTGCCATCATGTATTCGGTGCCTTCCTTCTGGATGCCGTTGAGGATGACGAGCGCCATGATCGCAGGGTCGCCGAGTGCGATTTTCGACTCGATCAGAGCCGGAGCCATCTTGCTCGGACCCGCTTGGACGCCCTTGGCATCCATCCCGTGGCAGGCCGCACACAGCATGAATGATGCCTTGCCGGTCTCCATCTGCTTGGCGGTTTCCGCCTCATCAGCGGTGGCGCTCATGGAAAAACCGGCGGTGACTACGAATGAAAATAACAGTTTGTGCATGGAAATGGTGGTTTGAGTTGCGGCGACCCTAATCCGCCGGGGATTCTCGCGCAATACCAAGAAGCAACCATTCTGCGCGTGCGGATCGCGGCGGGAAATGAATTGGAACTTGTCGGATTCGCCTCGGCGGGGCATCCCGGTGACATGAGTTTTGCGGCGGTGTTGTTTGATTTCGACGGGG
>JAYVEJ010000196.1:0-5595 GCA_043748885.1 Luteolibacter sp.
GAGTGTTTGATCCGCAGACTTGAGGGTTTTTTCCGCGCCAGTCGCCGCGGTTTTGACTGCATGGATGGCCTCACGCGCTTCCGCCAAGGTCGGCTCTAACTTGCTGCTGGTCTCTTTCCAGTGCGCGGTGGTGGTCGCCAAGTTGTCCATGGTGCTGTCGAAATGGGCCAGATTTTTATCGGAGAGAACCGTGCGGTTAATCTTACTTAAAGCCTCGCCGAGTTGCGTGCTCGCGCCTTTCACGTCATCCACCGCACCATCCACTTTCGCGAGGGTGGCCTCGGCTTCCTTGAGGATCCGGAGCACGTCCCGGCTGACTATTTCCGCGTTGTTCTGGAGTGCATCCAGGCCGGTGGGGCCGGCTCCCTTGAGGCGACTATTCGGTGCGATGAATCCGCTGCTCCGGTCATCGGATGGGATCACAACGATGAGCTTATCGCCTAACAAAGTGGCGGAATTGATCTGGAAGGTGGAACCCGCCGGGATGCGGATGGCCGCCGTGATGGTCAACTCGACTTCCACTTGCACCGCGTCGTTGAGTTCCGGCAAGCTCGCAACGCGGCCGATCCGCGCACCGCCCATGCGGACCTCCGAACCTTTGATCACGCCAGATGCGTCGTCGAAAACGACGGTGAGCGCGTAATGCCCGCGCAGCCGATCACTGAATTTTCCGAACTGCAAAACCAGCCCGCCTAACAACACAAGGCCGATGAAGAGAAACAACCCCACTAACACTTCGGTGCGTTTCTTAGGAGCGGGCATCCGCCATTAGTAACAGCGATCCGGGGATTTCAAAATTGTAAAAATCACCAGCAGCAAGCCGTGGCTCAAAACAGCTCGGTGAGCTTGCCGACTTGGGTCTCGCTCAAGACGAGAAACACCTTGTCGCCATCCGCCCAGCGCGCGGTCGCCCATTTCCCGTCTTGGGAAAATGCCGGACGGTCCTTCGGCGGCAGCTCACCGCTCACATCCATGCGTCGGAAAATCACCACATGCACGATGCCGTCGTCAGTCATTTTGAAGCACACCAGCGAGCCGCGTTTGCCATCAATCACCAATTCCCGGCAGCCGAGTCCTTTGACATTTTGGAGACCGCGGGGCAGCTCGCCTGGGCAAGGCAACTTGCGCTCCCTCAGATGTTGGACAAGCTGCTGATGGTCGCCGTGCTTATCTTCCAAGTCGAAAGATGGCGACTCGAAGGTCTGCACGAATCCTGCTTCCACGACCGAGATCGGCACAACATGGTTTCTCACCACCGCCGTCGTGCCCGCCGGACGGGTCATGAAAAAGGCCAACGCGATGCCCGCCGCTGCGGCTAATGGAATCGCCAACCGCTTGAAAATTGAAATGTGAGTGGCAGGCAGATTGTCCTTTTCCACCGTGCGATCCATCGCGGCGATCACCGCATCGCGCAAGCAAGCAGGCGCCTGGATCGAGGCAAGCGCACCGATCCAGGCTGCGTCGTTCGCGTCCTCTGCTTGTGGGAAATCTCCGCGTTTGGTGGCGAGGCAGGCCATGATGTCGGCACGCAGATTTTGCGGTAAATCCACGGTGCCGAGCGCGTTGGCGAACTCCGCATCGAACGCTCGCTCGCTTGCCAGCCACTCTCCCAACTCGCGGTTTTCCATCGCCAGCTTGAGCGCCTCGGCGAAGTCTGGATCACCCACGTCCGCCCCGTCGGGACGGAAACTCCGCAGGATGAAGCGTGCTTGTTCCTTATCCATGGCGGGCTTCTCCTTTCTCGAGGTGCAAAATATTTTTCGGTGCGCTCGACGGCTCGGCCGTCATCCGGCGGCGCAGCATTTCCTTACCCCGCGAGAGCCGCGACATCACCGTGCCGATCGGGATATCGAGGATTTCTGCGATCTCCTTGTAGCTGTGCTGTTGAAGGTAAAATAGTGCGAGCGGAGTCCGGTAGGTTTCCTCAAGTGCAGCCAGTAACTCCATCGCCCGCTGGCCGTCCATTTGCCGCTCGGCATCGTCTTGCGGAGCCACCATTGCCTCGGCGGTCGCCTCGTCGAGTGGCTCATCGGAGAACTTCGACGCCCGTCGCCGCTGGGTGAGAAACTCCCGATGCAGCGTGGTGAAAAGCCAAGTTTTTGCCTTCGAGCGATCCCGCAACTGGCTGCCCTTCGCCGCCCAGATGCAGAACGTTTCCTGCACCAGATCCGACGCCCGATCCACATTCCGAGTCAGCGACATCCCGAAGCGAAATAACGCTTGGTAATGGGCATCAACTAACTCGGCGAATTCACTCATTGGCGCTCATGGGAGCTTTCTGGGGTGAAGTCTATTCCGGGAAAATATCTAACGCCCCGAGCGGTCGCCGCGATCAGACCGGGCTTGCAGCCTGCCAGCTCACTTCCTTCGCTTCGTTCCACAAATCTTCCAAGCTGTAGTACTGGCGAAGCTCGTCGTGCATCACATGGACCATCACGTCGATGTAGTCCAAGACCACCCACTTGGTGTCGGCCTTGCCCTCCGTCATCGTCGGCTTCACCCCGTGTAGATCCTCCACCGTGCCCGCCACCTCGCGTAAAATCGCGCGCAGTTGCGGCATGGAGGAACCCGAGCATACCACCATGAAGTCCGTTAGGTTTGAGACCCCGCGCATGTCCCACACCCGGATGTTTTCCGCCTTGATTTCGTCCGCCGCCTTCGCGCAAGCCAGTGCCAGTTCTTCTCCTTGTATCGCCATAATTCCCCTCGGGGGGCGGCACCCTAGTCCAACTCCCCCACCCACACCAACCCAAAATTTCCCTCACCCGCTGCTCGAAAACCCCACCCCGGACGTCATCCTCAACGCCTTCCTCGACTACCTCGCCGCGAGCGGTACCGAGCCCTGCGACCACCTGGAAGAAGCCATCCTCGAACTCTTCGCGGCAACAACGTCATCCTCAACACCCCCACCGGCGCCGGGAAATCGCTCGTCGCCCTCGCCCTCCAGTTCAAATCCCGCTACCAAGACCGCCGCCCGGAAAAACTCCGCGCCGGGGTAATTCTTGTCTTCCTTCGATGTTCGATGGTTGGCGTTGAGTGTTCGATGTTCCTCTCCCCGGTCATCTGCTGCACTGCGGAAATCCTCGCAATCGCCCACGCCCTCAACGACGCCGATTTCCAATCCCCTAATGTCGGCCGTAGATACGGTAAATAAATTGTCACCTTTTGAAACAGGCAGACGCGATACCCTCATACCTTATCGCTTCGGCTTCGTTCACCCGTAACCTGCCGTCCTATGTCTGAGGAAAAATCAACTCCGTAAACGCTTCGACTCGTTTTACGGGCGACAACAAGGCTTTTTATAAAGATACGCATCTGCACGTTGCAATTCGAAACAAGATGGTCGCGATCTCCCCCAGAATTCGTTGGCCAACGCTTGGGATTAGTGGGTCCGCCATTCAAATAAACCCGGAAATAAGCTCAAACTTATTCTCTGCACGATAATATTTCAAACGGCAATCGACAAGGTCCGGTTTAGTAAATGCCGCAACCACGTTAGCCTTGTAGGCGACTACGATGCGGAGGGTTCCACGGGCTTCTTGTCAGAACTCACTATCCGACCCCTCCTCAAAAATCGAGGTCGGATGGTGAGTTCTGATTGTTGGGTCGTCGAGTCAATGAGGTAAGAAAGAGATATGCCGTCGGCCCTTTTTGCCTTCCATTGATTGGCGAAAAATTTCGCTCTTCCGCGAAGAGCCTTCAGCGCAACCACAACGCCTTCATCGCCTCGGCGCGGGCGAGGGCATCCGCGCCGATGAAATTGGCGTGGCCCATTTTGCGGCGACCGCGGGCGTGGCGCTTGCCGTAAAGGTGGAGGTGGGCCTCGCCATCTGCGAAGAGCGGCAACCAATCAGGCGGCGTCATTTCGTCCGGCCACATGTCGCCTAACAAATTGAGCATCACCACCGGCGTGAGCAAGCGGGTGGAGCCTAACGGCAGGCCGATCACCGCGCGGAGTTGCTGCGCAAACTGCGAGGTGACGCACGAGTCGAGCGTGTGGTGGCCTGAGTTGTGAGGTCGCGGGGCGATCTCGTTGACGAGCAAGCTGCCGTCTGTTTTGAGGAAAAATTCCACGCCCAAAATTCCTCGGTAGTCGAGCGCCTCAGCCACCCGGCGGGCGATCGCCGCGGCTTCTAACGCCACCGCCGGTGAGACGCGGGCCGGGATGATCGAGACGTCCAAGATGTGATGCCGATGACGGTTTTCCGCAGGATCGTAGGTCACGGTGACGCCATCCGCCCCGCGCGCGGCCATCACGGAGAGTTCCTTTTCAAAAGGCACCCACGCTTCTAACACAGCCCGCGGTGCACCGAACGTTGCCCAAATCTTCTCCGCATTTTCATCGCCTTCCAGCTTCATCTGGCCCTTGCCGTCGTAGCCGAAATCCGCAGTTTTCAGCACGCCGGGGCCGTTGAGTTCGCTCATCGCAGCGGCGAGTTCGGCAGCGTTAGAAATAACGGCATACCAAGTGTGGGGGATGTTATTTTCCCGCAGGAAATTTTTCTCGCGCTCGCGATTCTGTGTGATGCAGATGGCGTGGGGCGACGGATAGAGACCGGTGCATTTGGCGACTTTTTCCAACGTCTCGCAGGGAATGTTCTCAAACTCGACCGTCGCCACCGTGATCCGGCCGCAGAAGTCTGCGAGCGCTAATGGATCGTCGAACGGCAGGTCGATGACCTCATCGGCACACTCCACGGCGGGTGCTTCCAAGCCACCGGTCCAGATCACCGTGCGCACGCCCATCCGGCGGGCGGCGAGGGCGATCATCCGGCCGAGCTGGCCGCCACCGATGACGCCGACGACACAATGCGGCGCGTGAATAGGGATGTTAGAAGACATGCAATCAGTCAATGGGATCGAGCGGAGGCAGCGCGGCGGCCAGCACGGCGGCGCTTTGGTTTTTACGGAAAACAGCAAGTTTCTCGGCAATCCGGGCGTCGTTGTTAGCGAGCATCGCCACCGCGAAAAGCGCGGCGTTGATCGCCCCCGCCTTGCCGATAGCGAAGGTGGCCGTCGGGATCCCGGCCGGCATTTGGACGATGGATAGCAGCGAGTCCACGCCTTGCAGCGCCTTGGATTCCACCGGCACGCCGAGCACCGGGATGTCGGTGATGGCGGCCGTCATTCCCGGCAAATGCGCCGCACCACCGGCTCCAGCGATGATGCATTGCAAGCCCCGACTCCGCGCCGATTCCGCGTAGGAAACCAGCTTGCCCGGCGTCCGGTGGGCGCTCACCACCTCCGCTTCCCACGCCACTCCGAAGTCGCGCAATGTGCGCGCGGCGTGCTCCATCGTCGGCCAATCCGACGTGCTTCCCATGATGATTCCGACGACCGGCGCTGCGTTCATGCTTGGCAGCGTGGCGGACTCGCCGCAGGCCGTCAACACGCGCATCATCGCGGATTTCCGCCGCTTTACGGTCGCTCCATACGCCGCTATTTTCCCCGCATGGAAATCTCCCACCGGCTGGAACTCACTCTCCGCGATGGCACGCCCGTCATCGCCCGGCCATTGATTCCAGAAGATCGGCCCGAACTCGCGGAGGCTTACCGGCGGCTCTCCCCGGAAGCCCGCTACAACCGCTTCTGGAC